>REAB01000084.1 GCA_004293645.1 Cytophagia bacterium
CAACGAGCCAGGTGTACCAGACGATTTGGACAGCGACGTAAACCCGACGACGGGTGTAAGTCCCCCGATTGTTTTGACACCGAGCAATCCAAGCGATTTAACGATAGACATTGCAGTAAATACGTTTGACTTGTCTTTGAACAAGAGCTTGGCCGCAGGTCAGAGTGCTAATGTATTGCCAGGCGGAACAGTGAAATTCACTTTGACTGTTAGAAACGAAGGCAGCATGACTGCGACACAGGTAGCCTTGACAGACTTGTTGCCTGTGGGCATGAGTTTGGCGGCGAGCGAAACAAACTGGGAAGTAGTGAGTGGCCAAACGGTTCGCTTAAAAGTTCCGATAGCTGGACCAATTGCCCCAGGTGCTACGGCGAGTGTAGATTTGAGCGTTAAAATTGCCGCCGATTTCAAAGGAGAGAGCATGGCTAACGTAGCTCAGATATTTTCGGCCAAAGACAAAGATGGCAACCCAGCTCCAAAAGATAAAGACAGCACGCCAGGTAATGGTTTCGATAAAGGTGAAGACGACGACGACGATGAGACAATTTTCTTTACTCCTTGTCCGATTCCACCAACGCCAACTTGTTTGGATGTAGCGGCGAACATTTGCCCAGAACAATGTGTGAACTTGATGGACTTTGTTGAAAGTAGAATTCGTACTGTAGGTGGTAAGTTTGAGTGGCATACCAGCTCTTTACCAAGTGCATCTACTTTGATTGCTGACAGCAAAGCGTGCAGAAGCGGCAGTTACTATTTGTTCGAGAAAGCAGCTTGTGGAGAATACAGTAACGCGGCAATTTTGAAAGTAACCATCAAGCCTTGTGATGTACCAAAAGCTGATTTGAGCTTGGTTAAAACAGTAAACAATAAAACGCCTGAAAAAGGAAACAACGTTACTTACAGCATTACGGTAAGCAACGCTGGTCCAGCCACAGCTACCAACGTAGAAGTAACGGACAGACTACCAGCAGGTTTAGAGTTTGTATCAAGTACCAATATGACGCTCACAGCGGGTACATTGACTGGTAAAGCTACTTCGATTGCCAAAGATGCTTCGGTTACATTTAGTTATGTGGCTAAGGTTATTGGTGAGTCGGGTTCGATTAAGAACTTCGCTGAAGTATCTAAATCTGACCAGCCCGACCCCAACTCAACACCAGGCAACGGCAACGGAACACCACGCGAAGGTGATGAAGATGATGAAACCATCACCATCAAAGTTCTTTGCCCAGTTCCACCAACGCCAACTTGCTTGGATTCAGCGGCGAACATTTGCCCAGAACAATGTGTGAACTTGATGGACTTTGTTGAAAGTAGAGTTCGTACTGTAGGTGGTAAGTTTGAGTGGCATACCAGCTTCTCGCCAAGTGCATCTACTCTGATTGCTGACAACAAAGCGTGCAGAAGCGGCAACTACTATTTGTTCGAGAAAGCAGCTTGTGGAGAATACAGTAACGCGGCAATTTTGAGAGTAACCATCAAGCCATGTGATGTACCAAAAGCGGACTTGAGCTTGGTTAAAACAGTAAACAATAAAACGCCTGAAAAAGGAAGCAACGTTACTTACAGCATTAGAGTAAGCAACGCTGGTCCAGCCACAGCTACCAACGTAGAAGTAACGGACAGACTACCAGCAGGTTTAGAGTTTGTATCAAGTACCAATATGACGCTAACAGCGGGTGTATTGACTGGTAAGGCTACTTCGATTGCCAAAGATGCTTCGGTTACATTTAGTTATGTGGCTAAGGTTATTGGTGAGTCGGGTTCGATTAAGAACTTCGCTGAAGTATCTAAGTCTGACCAGCCTGATCCCAACTCAACACCAGGCAATGGCAACGGAACAGTACGCGAGAATGACGAAGATGATGAAACCATCACCATCAAAGTTCTTTGCCCAGTTCCACCAACGCCAACTTGTGGTGGTCCAGAAACAGTAACTTGCCCACCCAATGGTTGTGTGAATGTATTGAGCTTTATCAAAAGTGTAATTCGCACCCCAGGTGGTACATTTGAAATACACACCACCAGCGACCCAACTGCCCCAGGTTTTGCCGCTTCAAGAGTAGCAGACCCAACCTGCGTGAAGGCATCGGGTAACTACTACATATTTGAAAAAGCAGCTTGCGGAGAATATAGCAATGGCGCATTGTTGATGCTAACCATCAAACCATGTGAGCCTGAGCTGGTAGATTTGAGTTTGACAATAGGTGTTTCAAACACAACACCTGCCATCGGCGATGAACTCACTTATACAATTACGGTTAGAAATGCTGGTCCAGCTGTAGCGACCAACGTAGAGGTGAAGAGCTTGCTACCAGCAGGATTGCAGTTTGTGTCGGGTGTTAATTTTACAGCATCGGGCAACACGCTGACTTCGACCAACATTCCAGCAGTTGGAGTGGGTGGAACAATTATCTTGACTTTCAAAGCGAAGGTAATAGGTGAAGGTTCGTTGGTTGTAAAAGCACAAGTGAGCAAGCAAGACCAGACCGATGTTGATTCTACTCCAAATAATGGTTATGACAACACCGAAGACGACCGAGATGCAATAACCATCCAAACGGGTTGCCCAGTTATCGCACCGCCAGTATTGGCTTGTGCCATAACCGAAATCTGCCCAGGAGGCAGTACCTCAATCAGAGCAGTTGGCTGTGAGGATGGTACAGTGTTGTGGTCGAACGGCGCAACGGGTGTCAGCATTACGGTGAGCCCAGCTACCACAACTGTTTACACGGCAGTATGTAAGAAAGGAACATGTTCAAGTGCTCTTTCAAACGGAATCAGAGTAGTAGTAGATACCCCAACAACACCGACTATCACGGTTAGTCCATCTTCAACAGTTTGTGCAGGAAACAGCGTAACGCTCACCGCAGCTAACTGTGCTGGTACAATTGTGTGGAGTACAGGTGCAACGGGCATTCAAATTACGGTAGTGCCAGGTGTTACTACTACTTATACGGCAACCTGTAAGATTGGCGAGTGTGTCAGTCCAGCAGCCAGTGCTACCATCACGGTAACACCGGGCCCAGCAGCTCCAGAAGTAACTTCCAGCACACAGCGGATATGCTCTGGTGAATCTGTAACGCTTGAAATTAGGAATTGTGCAGGCATCGCAGAATGGTCAACTGGTCAAACAGGAGCTGCCATAGTAGTTACACCTACTACTACCACTTCTTACTCAGCAGTTTGTAGCGTAAATGGTTGCAAGAGTGCATCATCTGCATTGTACACAATTACGGTAGCACCGCTTGCTGCACCAGTCATCTCGGCAAGCCCATCAACGGTAATTTGTACTGGTGGAAGTGTAATACTCACGGCCACTGGCTGTACAGGAACAGTATTGTGGTCAAATGGTGCAACGGGTGCCAGTACTTCGGTAAGCCCCGTTATTACTACCACTTATACGGCTATCTGTAGAGTAGGTGTTTGTACGAGTGGTAACTCAAATGCATTAACCATAACGGTAGGCAACCCAGCAGCCCCCACCATCTCGGCCAGTACAGCGCTGATTTGTTCGGGAGAATCGGCCACCCTTACAGCTACTGGCACATGTGCGGGTACGTTTATGTGGTCTAATGGTGCTACGGGTGCATCTATCACAGTAAGCCCAATGGTTACTACCGACTACACCGCTGTTTGTAAAGTAGGTACTTGCGAGAGTCCTGCTTCAAATACAAGAAAAATAACGGTAAATACGGCTGGTACGGCTCCAACGGTTAAAACTTCTAAGCCAAGCATCTGCCTTGGTGAAACAGTAACCTTGACCGCCGAAGGATGTGCAGGAGCAGTAACTTGGAGTACTGGTGCAACTACTGCATCTATTACAGTAAGCCCAATTACTACTACCACTTACACCGCATCTTGCAAAGCCACAACTGGTAAATGCGACAGCCCAGCAGGTAGTGTAACGGTGAGCGTTGGCAACAACACCACACCACCAACTATCTCGGTAAGCCCAGCTTCTACCATATGCGCAGGAACGCAAGTAACTTTGACAGCATCTGGTTGTGTAGGTGGTACAATAACGTGGAGTACAGGCGCAGTTGCCAACTCTATTACTGTAACACCAAATGCTACCACTACTTACACGGCCACTTGCAAAGTAGGCAACTGCGAAAGCACCCCAGCCTCAACTACCATAACGGTAGTGCCAGTACCAGCCAAGCCAGTAGTAATTTGCAGCGCAGAGAAAGTTTGTCCAGGCGAAAGTTTGACACTTGAAGTGAAAGATTGCCCTGGTACAGTAATGTGGTCAACAGGTCAAACAGGTGCAGCCATTGTGGTAACTCCAACGACCACCACAACCTACACTGCGATATGTAAGGTAGGGAACTGCGAAAGCCCAGTATCTAACAATTACACCATCACCGTAACACCGCTCCCAGCCATTACGGTAACGGCAACAAAATCAACAATAACTGTGGGCGAAAATACCACTCTTACCGTAGTTGGTTGCGAAGGTGAAATTGTCTGGTCTAATACCATGACAGGCGCCAGTATCATCGTAAGTCCTTCAAGTACTACTACTTACACCGCAACGTGTAGAAAAGGAGCTTGCTCGACAACAGGTACTATAACAATAACCGTGAGTACTTGCCGCGCCCCATCTATCGCTGCCGACAAAGACGTGATTTGCGAAGGTGGTAGTGTAAGACTGACCGCCACAGGTTGTACTGGTACGGTAGAATGGTCAACAGGTGCAACAGGTGCAAGTATCACCGTAAACCCAATGGCTACGACCACCTACACCGCCGTGTGTGTTTGCACACCAGGCGTGAAGAGTGCAGCATCAAGCCCAGTAACGATAGTAGTTACCAAAGTAGCTGCTCCCACCTTGCTTTGTTCGTCAAACAACATTTGCATAGGCGAGTCGGTTACGCTTACTGCCAACAATTGTGCAGGCACAGTGATGTGGTCGAACGGCGCAACGGGTGCTTCTCTCACAGTAAGTCCCCAAGTAACTACTACCTACACTGCCATGTGTAAAGTAGGTGCTTGTGAAAGCCCAGCGTCAAGTGCTTGTGTTATTAACGTAGGTACGCCAGAAACACCAAGAGCTACGACGTCGAACGGCAGTGTCTGCTTCGGTCAGTCGGCTACCTTGACTGCGACGGGCAACTGTGCTGGATTCTTCATCTGGTCGAATGGCCAAGTGGGAGCGTCTATCACCATCACCCCTGCCGCAACGGCCACATACACAGTAGTATGCTGTACCTCAAACAACTGTAAGAGCGTAGCTTCAAATCCAGTAACGGTAACAGTAAGTGCCAAATTGGTTGCGCCACAAGTAGTGAACCTTGCCAACGCCTGTCCGTTTGTTACGGTAGATTTGGCCAAGTCGGTGCAGACCATTCCAGCAGGTTTGACGCTTGAATTCCGCACAACGGCATCTCCAAGCTCACCGTTGGTATCTAACCCAAGCGCAGTCGGAACGAGTGGTACTTACTTTGCCTTCTTCCGCAGCTCAGATGGTTGCTACAGTGCGGCAGTTGCAGTAAGCGTGTTGATTACACGTTGTCAAGAGGATGTGCCTTGCCGAACCAATCCAGCTACTGCCGATGCCGGTATTGATGCCGTTATTTGCGCCGCCCTTTCTTATAAATTAAACGGTAAGATTGGAGGTGCAGCAACGGGTGCTACTTGGTCATCAAATGGCCCAGGTAGATTTGATAATGCACTGGCACTGGACGCAATTTACTATCCGACAATCGACGAAATCATAAAGGGTGAGACCATTCTGACCCTTACCACCAACGACCCCGACGGTGCAGGCGCTTGTCGTGCAGGTACAGACCAAATGAAGCTCGTGTTTGAAGGTATCAAGTTCCGCCCACAGATTATTGTAAATGGCGTTGCCAAAACCGATACCTTGCCTTCAACTGTTACCATTTGCCAAGGTGAAAAAGTAAGGTTGAAAGCCAGCGAAACAGGCTTCCAGTACAAGCTGTTTAAGAATGGCGTAGCTGTTGGTCCCGCTTCAAACGTTTCAGAATGGGAAATCACTGAGCCTGGAGTTTATAACTACGGACTGGTAGATTCAAGACGTTGCTGCTCAGTGCCTTCAGCCTCTGTTGTGGTGAACGTAGGAGTAATTTCAAACCCGGTAGTGAAAAACATGAGAAACATCTGTCCTGCTACTACGGTAGATTTGACCAGACCAGTATCTACTGTTTATGCCTTAGAGTTTAGAGCTGTCAATGACAAAAACGCGCCACTCGTAGCCACACCAACGGCAGTATCAGCAGGTACTTACTATGCGTTTCACAGATTAATAGGTGGTACGTGTTACAGCGCGGGTTCGCCCCTTGTAGTCAAAATATTTGATTGCGCTACCGATACAGCTCGGGCTGATGTAAGCATCAAGAAAATGGTGGACAAAACAAGAGCTGCTGTCAATGAAATGTTGAATTACACCATCGTTGTTAAAAACAATGGCAACAGCACAGCTACCAATATTGATATTTGTGATAAGCTACCCGTGTCAGTATTGGTATCATCGCCTGGTATGGAAATCGATGGCAGTGGTATTTTGAGAGCAAGAATCAATAGGTTAGCGAAGGGAGACAGTGCTACTTTTAGGGTTACTGTCAGAGCTTCTAAATCGGGTTCAATGACCAACTTGGTTGAGCTCGTTTATGCCGACCAAGTAGATCCAGTACTCGCTAATAACAGAGCGACAGCTACTACGGAAATAACGGGTATTATTGCAACTAACCAGCCAAATACGCCGCCAACTACGGGTCTTAAACCAGAAATTGGTGTGGCATTGGTAGTTGATAATATCAACAAAAAGCTGGATAATACCTACGATGTAACCTACGTAATTAAGGTTAAAAACACAGGAAACGTACCATTGACGAACGTACAAGTAGCCGATAGCATCACCAAAGCGATTGCTCCGCCTGCTACGTTTACTGTGGTTGGTACGCCAACAACTGCTTCGGGCAGCACGCTGGTTCCCAATCCAAGTTTCAATGGTACTACTGACAAAAACATCTTAACAGGTGGTACATTGGCAGTAGAGCAAGAAGAGAAGATTACTATTGTGATTAACATCAATCCAAATGGTAGCACTTCTACTTTCCCAGGTAGCGTAACGGCAACAGGCCAAAACGGAGGCACGGGAGTAACCGATAACTCTAATACAGGAGTGGTGGTAAATCAACCTGTGAACACGCCAACGCCAGTACGTTTCGACTTACCAAGCACTTTGATTGGTTTGGCCAAATCGGCAGGAATACCAGAAAAATTAGGCGGTGGCAAATTCAAGATTCCTTATACCATTAGCGTAACAAACTTGGGTACAACCAACTTGGCTAAGGTGCAAGTAATGGACGATTTGACCAAGACCTTTGGTAGCAAAGCAATGATTATGGGCATACCAACAGTAACCGCTGACTCAGGGTTTGTAGTAGATTCTACTTACCGAGGTGCAGGTTTATTGACCAATTTATTGGTAGATTCATTGAGCAGCTTGCCCAAGGGGATTACTCGCAAAATCAACTTAGCGGTAACGGTCATGTTGGCTTCTTCCGATTCTATCAATATCTTCAACAACATTGCAGTTGGTATTGGTAAAACAAGTGGCGGTGTAATGGCCTCCGATACATCTACGGTTGGTAACAACCCAGATCCAAACGGAACGCTTGACCCACGCAGCAGCAACGTACCTACCCCAATTACGTTGAACTCATTGCCAGGTCGCGGTTTGATAGGAGTTGCATTGTCGGTGAAAGACACCGCTCGTCAAGGCGATGGCAGCTTCAACATTACCTATCGCGTATTGGTGAAAAACTTCGGTAGTGGCGTACTCAACAATGTTCAGTTGAAAGATACCATTGCAAATGTGTTCAACGAATTGACGGGTGCGAGTTTCAGCGTGGTAGGTACGCCTACTGCCAGCGATTCGAGCGAGTTGCGCATCAATCCAGGCTTCGACGGCGACCTTGACGTAAATCTCTTGATTGCCGAGCAGAGCCGCTTGTCGGGTGGTCGTTTAGATTCGCTGTTCTTTACTGTAAACGTGAAAACGGATGGACGCTTGACACCATATCTCAACCAAGTACATGCCCGCGCTCTTGCTGGAAGTGATGTAGTGCAAGATATTTCGACCAACGGATTGAACCCAGACCCCAACGGAAACAACAACCCAACCGAGCTGTCTGAGCAAGAGCCAACTGCAGTAGTAATCTCTTCTGACGGCGGCGACTTGGTTGTCCCAGAAGGATTCTCTCCAAACGGTGATGGTATTAACGATAAATTCTTGATTCGCCACCCATCTGGCACGAAACTTGTAGTAGAAATCTACAACCGCTGGATGCACTTGGTGTACAGAAACAATCAATATGAAAACGATTGGGATGGTACTGCTAACGTAGGACTTGCCGCTAACAATCAAGGATTGCCCGTAGGAACTTATTTCTACAACGTAATTCTTCAAGATGCGAATGGCTCTGAAATCAAGCGACAAACTCGGTTCATGACCATTAATCGCTAATCAAAATGCAAAATTTCATCAAACAAAAATGGACGTTGTTGTTGCTGCTGGCCTTATTGGCTGGCGGCAACAAAGCCCAAGCGCAGCAGGACAAAATGTTTTCGCAGTACATGTTCAACATGATGGCGCTGAACCCTGCTTACGCTGGAAGCCGAGATGTGTTGAGTGCCACCGCGCTCTATCGCAACCAATGGGGAGGTTTGGAAGGAGCGCCACAAACGGCCACTTTTACCCTCGATATGCCCGTAAACAGGGAGCGGGTAGGCGTTGGTATTCAGCTTTTTAACGACCGCGTAGGTCTTGAAAATTGGACAGGAGCTATGCTTTCTTACGCTTTCCGCATCAAACTGGGCGAGCGCTCTACGCTGGCATTGGGTTTGCAAGGTGGCGCGGCAAGCTTTCGCTGGGACTTGACAAGTGCCAACTTAGGCAGCAGTCAATCCGACCCGGCCTTCTCATCAAGTATTTCTAAGATACTACCCAACTTTGGAACAGGTATTTATTTGAGCAACGACCGTTCTTATTTGGGTATTTCGGTGCCTTATTTGATTGAAAGCAACCTAAATAGTGGAGATGTAAGTAGTGTACAACGTGCCAAAATACGTCGCCACTTCTACGGAATGATGGGCTTTGTTATTGGTCGTAACAACATTAAATTGAAGCCTTCGATGTTGGTGAAATACGTAAACGGTGCACCACTTGCTTTAGATGGTAACCTGAACCTGTGGTTTAGCGATCGGATTGCCTTTGGTGTTTCGTATCGAAATAATCGCTTTAATACTTATGCTGGGCAGATTCAGGCCGCTCCCAACGGAGATGTACTCACTTCTGACGCTTTGGTAGGAATGATAGAACTCCAGTTGTCTGACCAGTTTAGGTTTGGTTATTCTTATGATTGGACTCAAAATGGCCTGAACAGCAACCGCCAGTTTTTAAATATCCCAACGCACGAAATAATGTTGCGTTATGAATTTGGATTTACCAAGAGCAAGATTTTGACTCCTCGGTATTTCTAAAACTCGCCTTATCTCAACGAAAAAGGCATACCTTTCTGAAAGCTTTACAATCTTTTGGCGCAGGTGTGCCTTTTTAATTTTTAATCATGAATTAAAATGAAGTATTTTGTTTACATATTGTTCTTAGTACTTGCACTATTGAGAACTAACCAAGCACACGCGCAAGCGTCTTTGAGTGAAGCAAACCAGCAATTTGAAAAATTGGCCTATGCCAAAGCCGCCGAGCTCTACGAAAAAGCGTTGCAAACCAACCCCAAAGACAGCTCGAAAAGAGAGGTTTTGACTAAATTGGCTTACAGCTACCGTCAAGTTAGAGACACCAAAAACGCCGAACGAGTGTATCGTTTGCTTGTTGCTAATGGGCCTACCGTTACCGATTATCTTTATTTGGCGCAAGCGTTGGCCAGCAACGAAAAATACGACGAAGCCAAAGAAATATACGAAAAATACGCAAATGAGCAGTCGGAAGATGGGAGAGGTGCTGAGTTTTCCAAAGCCTACACAAGCATTGGAAAACTCTCAAAAAATGCCTCAAGCTACACCATTGAATATTTGGACATCAACACCAACCGAGCTGAATTTAGCCCCACTTTTTATAAAAAAGGATTGATGTTTGTGTCGGCACGAAATGAAGGCGTGAACGTAAAACGGGTGTTTAGTTGGAATCAAACGCCCTTCTTAGATTTGTACGAATTGCCCGATTTGTCGGCTATTGGGACCCAAAAAACCAGTAAACTGGGCGGCTCAACTACGGCTACCACAAAAACAAAGGTACAATCTTACAACGTAGGAAACGATTATTATACAAGTCCTACCGCCAACGACACCAAGATTACAGGAAACTACAACAGCGGAAACTCCAAAGTGGCTGAACCATTGCAAGATGCTCCCGTCGCTTCAAAAAACGCGGGCAAATCGCTCAACAGCAAATACCACGAAGGCCCTGTTACGTTTTTTAAAGATGGTAAAAAAATATTGTTTACCCGCAACAATTTCAACAACGGGAAATACGCCCAGAGCAAAGACGGTATTAATAAATTGAAGTTGTATTCGGCAGAATTGGCGGGTAACGATTGGAAAAATATCGAAGAATTGCCTTTCAATAGCAATGAATACTCAACAGGCCACCCCAGCCTTTCGAAAGACGAAAAACTGCTCTATTTTGTGTCCGATATGCCAGGCGGAATGGGCGGAACCGATATTTATGTGGTTAAATACGAGGGCGGGAAGTGGGCGACACCTCTCAACTTAGGGCCAGCTGTCAATACCAAAGGCAACGAAATGTTTCCGTTTGTGGACGACAAAGGCGACCTCTACTTTGCCTCAGATGGCCTCCCAGGTTTGGGCGATTTAGATGTTTTTTATGTGAAGCTCATTGATGGGATGATACCTAAAAAAACCAAAAACTTGGGCGCGCCCATCAATTCATCGAAAGATGATTTTGGCCTCATTACCGACGCAGAACGTAAAAATGGTTTCTTTAGCAGCAACCGCCGCCGTGGCGGTGCTGACGACGACATCTACCGTTTTGAGCGTCAGGGGCCGCTAAATCCTTGCCAAGAAACATTGTTGAGCATTTATGATGCCGAAACCAAAGCCCCGCTTGCCAACGCGACCGTTGAACTTTCTAACAAAAGCGAAAGCGAAGTGCCATCTAAAACGATAACAACCGACGCAGAAGGAAATCTAAAACTGTGTTTAGATGCCGAATCTGACTTTTTATTTAAAGCATCTAATGAAGGTTATTTGAATAACAATGTCGATTTTACTACCAAAGATTTAGACAGTAGCGAACCAGCTCGTTTGGAAATACCGCTCGATAAGCTCAAACCAAAACTCAGCACTTTTACGTTGCGCGGTTTGGTATTGACCCAAAAAGATAGAAAGTCAATTGCTGGCGTAAAGGTAATTTTGCGTAACGAGTGCGACAGCACCGTTCAAGAAGCCACTACGGGCGCAGATGGCGCGTACCAGTTTGAAGTGCCAACGGGCTGCGACTACACCATTGAAGCCCTCAAAGATAATTTTGGCACGATGGGCAACAAAGTAGCCAAATTGGAGACCAATTCGGAGGCCAATATTACGATGTTTGAGAAAGGAGATATCATCAAAGTTGAAAATATTTACTACGACTTGAACAAATGGAATATAAGACCAGACGCTGCCACCGAACTTGATAAATTGGTGGAACTAATAAACAAGTATCCAAAAATGCGCTTTGAGTTTCGCTCGCATACCGACAGCCGCTCGTCGGCCAAGTACAACAAAAGTCTTTCTACCAAACGTGCCAAGGCAGCGGTGGCTTATTTGGTAAAGAAAGGAATTGCTGCAAAACGTGTTGTAGCGGCGGGTTATGGCGAAAGTTTACTCGTGAACAAGTGCAAAGACGGCGTAAACTGTACCGAAGAAGAACACCAACAAAACCGACGTACGGAGATTAAAATCTTGAGCCTATAATCTAAACGTAGCAACGCCATGCTTGGCGTTGCTACAAAAATCAACATTACTGTGTCCTAATCAGAGAGGGTGGAAGTTGAAAAACTTCTGCTCTTTTCTGTGTATTAACCTTTTGATGTTGGTTTATACACTTTGCCGATAGGCTTCAAAAACTTGCCCATTTAGGACGGGGTCGGTAAATACTTCGAGCAATTGCGCTTGCGTATTGGGCGCAATAAACTGTTGCCAAGTTTGCTCAAAATCGAGCCCTTCTTGCACAATATGATAGCCCATTTGGGCATCTTGCGCCGACCGAAGAGCGGTTGTAGCGTGGCGAGTTTCAAAATATTGCTCCAATTCGGGCTGAGCCGAAGGGCCATCAATGAGCCTAAAAATATTGCCCCCGCCGTTGTTAAAAAGCACAATGCGGAGATTGGTAGGCAAATGCGGATGCCAAAGAGCGTTGCGGTCATAAAAGAAGGCAACGTCGCCAGTGAGCAAAAAAACGAGTTTGTCGGTAACGAGTGCAGCTCCCACGGCCGTACTGGTGCAGCCGTCAATGCCACTGGTGCCACGGTTGGCAAATACCTCGGTGGGGTGGGGGAGTCCCAGCAAATTGACGTAGCGAACGGGCATGCTATTGGCAAGGTGTAACAGGCAGTTTTCGGGCAAATTTTCTACTATTTTTTGTACTTGCGCAAATTCATTCCAACGGGTTTCGTGGCGCAAAAACTGGTTCAACTCACGCTTGGCTTTGGCATCGGCTGCGAGCCATGTTTGTCGGTAGGTGTCGCGGTCGTGGTCGTCGGAGTCGTTTTGAACAAATTGCTGGTAGTCTAAATCGGCCAATAGTTTCTCGAAAAAATAAGTAGGCTCAACGGGTATTTGCGTAGTGAGCGTTTGAAAGGTATCAATGAGCAGTTCGGTGGGCTGCACGTGCCAATGCTGGTTTGGCGGTTGCTTGCGCAAAAAGAGTTTAAAGTTCTTAGAAATAAATGAATCTCCAATTGTAATCAACAGTTCGGGGCGCAAAGCGGCGAATAAAGACTCATTTTTGGATTTTAAAAAAACATCGTGTTGCCGCACAAAGGGTGCGTCTGGCGGTACATTGGCAATTACATCGGCCAGTATTACCACGCCCTGTTCTTCGCTCAATTCTTTCAAAATAGCCCAAAGCGGAGCATTGGGGGGCATTTGGCCAACGGCAATTAGTACTTTTTCGGCGTTTTCAAAATCGGCTTGCAAGCGGTGCCAAGTATCGGTAGCGAGCGTTGTTTGGGTTGATAATCTTTCTACCAACTTCACGGAGCGGTCGTACTCAATTTGCTCATTGGGAGCGGGGTAAAATGGCTCTCGAATGGGGACATTGACGTGCACAGGCCCGCGCGGGCTAATTTGCGACAGATTGATGGCTTCGTTGAGGAGGCGCTCAGCATACCAAACTGCGTCGGGGTGGACGTAATCGGCGGGCATTTCAAACGATTTTTTGACGTGCTTGCCGTAGAGTTCGGTTTGATAAATAGTTTGCCCATCTTGCTGGTGAATCCATTCTTTGGGGCGGTCGGCGGTAAAAATAAGCAACGGAACACCCTGAAAATAAGCTTCTACCACGGCGGGAGCTAAGTTGTAAGCGGCACTTCCAGACGTGCAGACCAACGCCACGGTTTGGCCGCTGTACTGAGCCATTCCGAGTGCCATAAAGCCCGCCACGCGCTCGTCGGGCACTATTTTGGTGCTGATGCCAGGATGCCGCGCAAAAGCCAAAGTCAAAGCCGCCGACCGCGAACCAGGCGAAATAACGACGTGCTGAACGCCTTTGCGGGCGCATATTTCGGCAATATTGTTGATGGCTTGAAGAATCATAAAATAAACAACGGCTTTTGGAAGCAGAAAGTTACGGAGCGGTAAAAGTAAGCCTAAATCTTAAACAAAAAGACCGCGCGAGCAATGCCCACGCGGCCTTTTTGTTTCGATGAAATCACTGATAAATGTCTTGGAGCGTCAGTGAATTTCCTAAAACAGTAAAAGAATCTGTCAGGTTATAGTAATCGTGCAAATCCCAGTGATTGGGGCCTTTGCGCTCATAAACCGACACCGCATTTTGGTATTGACTCACAAAAATAACTTGCTGCAAAGTGGCTATTTTCTTGTAAGCCAGTAGTTTATCGCCAAAATCGTGCGATATGGTACGCTTGGAAGTAACTTCAACGACTATTTTTGGGTTCAAGATAGTGCCTTCTGACGTTCTACCCGACGGCAGCACCATGAACTCAGGCTCACCTTCTACCACCGACACGTCGGCGTTGAAATTGTCGGGCGAGCGCAAATCGGGAACGTGAATTTTGATGTTGCTGCCCAAGATGTTGTATTTTGAAGGTAAAATTTTGCTGAGAGCAATCCCAATAAGCACTACTAATTTTTCGTGGTAGTAACTGGCGTTTCCCATGATGGTTATTTCGTTATTGAAGTATTCTATGTTAAACTCGCACTTGTCCACCCATTCGAGGTATTCGTCAAATGAGGCAGCAATGCGGAGTTCAGCACCAAATTCTTCCAGTTCGGCAACGGTTGTCGGTATTTTGAGGGCTTCTTGTACCATGGTTTTGTATTTTTAAGAATCAAAAACAGGAATTAGGCTACTATTTCATTAACAGGCTTAAATCTAACTCAAAATGTGGTAAAACAGCCTCTCCAGAGAGTTTTTGGTCAAAACCAACTATTTCTTGTACTGCTTGCGCTGGTCGGTAAATGTATGTTTTTTGCTCGAATGGATTAATCAACCAACCCAATTGGCAACCGTTGGGGAGCCACTCGGTTTCCATCTTCTTTTTCGATTCTGTTTCGGTATCAGTTGCTGACATCAATTCGATGACAAAATCGGGGCAAATGGGTGGAAATTTTTCTTGTTCGCTTTCTGTCAAGCCGTTCCAACGGTCGCTGACAACCCAAGCAATGTCGGGCGAACGAACGGCCGTATTGGGCAATCGAAAAGCTGTTGAAGAATCGAAAGCCTCGCCCAAGCCGTATTTGTCGTTCCAGTTGGCAATTTGTTGCGCTAATTTTAAGTTGAGTCGGCCTGTTTTTCCTCCTGTATTAGGCATAATACTGATGTTTCCTTGATTGTCTCGTTCAAATTTCAATTGGTCATTCTGAACACAGAAATCATAAAACTCGTCGTCATCGAAACGAAACCTTTTGTAATGCAGCAAAAGCGGAAAATCTAACATGGCCATGGGAGTCTTTATTTACAAATTTAGTAAATTTTACAAAATCTCGCTTGCCTTGGCCAACGCCCTGTCTAAGCCGTTCACGTCGCTGCCGCCTGCGGTTGCAAAAAACGGTTGGCCGCCGCCGCCGCCTTTCACTTCTTTGGCCAATTCTTTCACAATGTTGCCCGCGTGTTTGCCCTGCGCCACCAAATCTTCGGAGAGCATCACGGCAATTTGGGGCTTTTCGTTGATGACAGCAGCCAGTACAATGGTGAATGGGGAGGTGAATGCGTCTTTCAGTTGATAACACAAAGATTTGAGTGCGTCGGCATTGGGAACTTCCACGCGGGCAATGAGCGTAGCGATGTCGTTTTTAATGGCTACTTTGGTCAATAAATCGGTTTTGAGTTGGCCTAATTTTTCGTTTTCCAATATTTCAATTCGTTTTTGCAACGCCGACTTTTCTTCTATCAATCCTTGCACCGCTTTTACAACATCTTTCTGGCCTTTCAATAGTTCTTCCAACTGCCCAATAACCACCGACTGCTGGCCAATAACGGCCAATGCTTTTGCGCCCGTAACGGCCTCCACGCGCCGCACGCCCGCCGCAATGGAGCTTTCGCCCACAAACTTAAAAGTGCCAATTTTGCCCGTGGCAGGCACGTGCGTACCGCCGCAAAGTTCTACCGAAAACGCGGGGTCAAACTCTACTACGCGCACAAAATCGCCGTATTTTTCGCCAAAAGTGGCGGTTGCGCCCATGCCGACGGCCTCGGCTATGGGTACATTGACGTAGTATTTGAGGGCAATATTCTCGCGGATTTTGGCATTCACAATTTCCTCAATTTGAGCCAGTTCTGCGTCGGTTACTTTGGCAAAATGCGAAAAGTCGAAGCGGGTTATTTCTTCGTTTTGGTACGAGCCTTTCTGCACAATGTGCGTACCCAGCACGCGTCGCATGGCGGCCAGCATGAGGTGCGTAACGCTGTGGTTGGCCTCGATGAGCCTGCGGCGGGGAACGTCAATCTTGGCTTTAATGTATGAGGTATGATGTATGATATTTTCTAGGTTCGCATCTTTTGAAATATGAATAAACAAGTCGTTTTCTTTCTTGGTGTCACTAATAACCATTGACCACTGACCACTGACGAGTACCCCGCTGTCGCCTGCTTGTCCGCCCATTTCGGCATAAAACGGCGTTTTGTCGAGCACAATGTGGTATTCTTCGCCCTGCTTGGTTTTTACTTTGCGGTATTTTACAATCTGAGCTTCACATTCGGTAAATTCATAACCAACAAAATCCAAGCCCCCCCCGCCCCCAGAGGGGGAGCTAAAATCAGTTCCCCCATCGGGGCGGGGTCGCCCGTGCGGTTGGGGGATTTCTATCCAATCGGTGGCTTCTTTGGCTGCGTCTTGGCGGCTGCGGTTTTTTTGTTCGTTGAGGGCTTTTTCATAGCCAGCTTCGTCAATTTTCAAGCCTTTTTCTTTGGCCAACAAGGCGGTCAAATCCACAGGAAAACCAAACGTATCACTCAATTCAAAAACAATTTCGCCGTCCAAAGCTCCCCCATCGGGGGCGGGGGGGGCTGCCATCTGCTCGAATCTCTTAATTCCTAACTCCAACGTTCTCAAAAAACTTTTTTCTTCTTCTTGCACCACTTTTGTTACAAAGGCCACTTGGGCTTGTAGTTCTGGAAAAACGTTTTTGAATTGCTCGGCCAAAACGGGAACGAGTTGGCACATAAATGGCTCATTAAAACCCAAATACGAGTAGCCGTAGCGAATGGCGCGGCGCAAAATGCGGCGAATAACGTAGCCCGCTTTGGAGTTGGAAGGCAGCAGGCCGTCGGCAATGGCAAAACTCACCGCCCGCAGGTGGTCGGCAATGACGCGCATCGCAATGTCGGTGTAGTCGGTGGTGTTTAGTGTGCCAGTTAGGCCATATTTTTTGCCCGATAGTTGCTCAATAACCGTAATTGTATTCTGAAAAATATCGGTGTCATAGTTCGATTGTTTGCCTTGAATGGCCATGCAAAGCCGCTCAAAACCCATGCCCGTGTCCACGTGTTTGTTGGGCAGCGGTAGCAGACTGCCGTCGGCTTTGCGCTCAAATTGCATAAAAACGTTGTTCCAAATCTCGACTACTTGCGGGTGGTCGGCATTGACGAGGCTTTTGCCCGATACTAAATCTACCTCAGCTTGGTCGCGCAAATCAATGTGAATTTCTGAACAGGGGCCGCAAGGGCCTACGTCGCCCATTTCCCAAAAGTTGTCTTTTTTGTTGCCCAAAATAATGCGGTCTTCGCCCACCATCGTCTTCCAGATGTCCCAGGCTTCTTGGTCAAACGGCACGCCATCTTGTTCATCTCCTTGAAAAACAGACACATAGATGCGCTCTTTGGGCAATTTATATACTTCTGTGAGCAGTTCCCACGACCAAGCGAGGGCTTCTTTTTTGAAATAATCGCCAAAGCTCCAATTGCCCAACATCTCGAACATGGTGTGGTGGTAGGTGTCAAACCCCACGTCTTCGAGGTCGTTGTGTTTGCCGCTCACGCGCAGGCACTTTTGGGTGTCGGCAATGCGCTTACTGGGTGGCGTGCCGTTGCCCAAGAAAAAATCTTTAAACTGCGCCATGCCCGAATTGTTGAACATAAGCGTAGGGTCGTTTTTGGCGACTAACGGCGCAGAAGGTACAATGAGGTGGCCTTTTGAAACAAAAAAATCTAAAAACGCTTGCCGAATTTGGTGAGAGGTCATTTGTATGATGTTGTGGTGTATGGTTTTATGGGGTATGATGTTGTTTTACTATTGTTCAATGACCAATGACTTCTGACGAATGACTTCTGACCAATGACCAATAACTTTTAGCCAATGACTCAAATTTTTGAGCCACAAAACTACGAAAAAACCCCTATTTTGTTACAATTTAAACTGCCAAACGTCGGGTGCGGGGTAAATCTGCATGGTGCCGATTTTGGTAGGAACGCTCTGAAAACCCAACCCTAAAAACAGATAATCGTAACCGCCCGCTACGGCCACGCCTACTGTACCCGTGCCAGGATATTCGGCGGCATAAGCCCAGCTATCGGCGGCTTCGTTGTAGCGCCAAATGTCGCGGTAGCTCTCGCCTTTGGATGGGTTGTAGCCCAAACCGTAGTAGCCGTTTTCTTCAAACGAAAACCCAACGCCTTTTTGGCGCGCCGCAAACGGCAGGTTTTTCATTTGCTGCCAGGTGTTGGCTTTTGGGTCAAACCGATAAAGCAATTGTGCGTCTTCTACTACGACGTACAAATATTTTTGGGTATTAAACATAGCCAAATTGGCCGACGATTTGTTGGGAAACGCTGCTGCCTTGGCCCATTTTGGGGTATCGCCTTGAAGCCGTGTAAAGTTCCAGAGGTTAAAAGCACCGCCTACTTCTAAGATATAGATTTCTGGAAACGTCTTTCCAATGGCCCCCGTGAGCGTTTTTGTGTCGGCTCCTGGGTATGGTTCGCGCGCCCCTACGTTGTCAATGAATGTTTTCTGATAAATAAGTGGCGGATAAAGTTGTGGAATGTAATAATAGCCGCCGCCACCCACCGCGCGGAGCGTTTCGGTGGGGTTATAGCCCGCATCTAAAATAACGGTAGAAATCGAAAATGGATTGATAGTAACTCTAAACAAGCCTCGGTCGCCCTCGGTAGTAAACCATTGTTGCGCAAAACCGTTGGGAAAATACAACCAACTGCGGCCCGTTTGCTCTTGCGTGTCTAAGGTTTTGGTATGAAATAAAATGCTGTAAGATTTTCGGCGCGGAGGTAGAAACACGGGGCCTTCCAACACAATGGTAAGTGTAGCATCGGGCAGTGGGTTGCCGTCGTAGATTAAATCGGGGAGGCGTTTCCAGAGTGGAGAGTTGTAATACACACCTTCGTTGCTGTAAGCTGCGGTTTGGCCTTCTTGGAGCGTGTAAAGCCTAAAATACAGTTTTTGGTTGGTGGGTAGCGAACTGCCCACGTTGCGAGATACGTCAAAATTTCCACCATTTGAGCGGCCAAAAACTACTTTGGTGTCGGTTAAAGTAGGTTGTGATTTTGGGCCATATACTACGCCAATTTCTGCGTCTTTGTCGGCTATAACACGGCCTACTATTTGAGCACCTCCATTGTTGGCAACCGTTACGGCGCGTAGTTCGAGGGTTTTGGGCGGGGTAGGTGCTTTTTTGTCAGTGTTACAGCCAATTAGCATCAACAAAAAAATAACGTAAAGCGGTGCGTATTTCATGGCTGATTTTTATGTTCAATTTTTTGCCCAAATAAGTACTTCATGTTCTTCAAAGCAACCCATAAATCAATGCTGATACCTCCGATAGTGCCTGCACGCCAGCTTCTACGTTTTTGAGTTTTTTTGATAACAGCACCAGCACGTATTTGCGGCCATCGGGCAAGAATACGATGCCCGAGTCGTGCTGAACGCCCGTAATTGAACCCGTTTTGTGGGCAACTTTCACCGTTTTGGGCAGTTTGGCAGGAATGATTTCGTTAAATTTTTGGTCAAACAAAATCTGCGTCATGGCCTTCGAGGATTTTTTGTCAATGGCTTTTTGTTGGGCTATTTTTTCAAAAATCAACATCAAGTCAAAGGCCGTTGTGGCATTGTTGAGGCCCTTATCGAAAGCCTTTTGGTCTTCCACGCCCCGCAGCACTTGTATATCTTTTGCACCCCAGCTTCTCATGGTGGCATTGGCATTTTTGGCACCTACCAAATCAATCAAAATGTTGGTAGCCAAGTTACTACTTACAATTATCATTTGGTAGGTGAGGTCGTAAATGGTCATTTTCTGACCTATTTTTTTGTACATTCCGTCGGCGGTGTCGTCGCTGATATCTAAGCCAAAAGGGCTGCCGTCCACAATACTTTTAAACTCATTTTTTACCACAATCGAATCGCTGAGTTTGAATTTTCCCGCTTTGGCTTGCTTAAACACCTCAATCATGACGGGGGTTTTCATGGTGCTTGCCGCGTGAAAATTCTCTTTTTCGTTGATAAACAATGTTTTGCCCGTTTGCAGGTCTTTGAACGCCACCGCAAAAACGCCTTCCACGTTTTTTAGTTGTTCTTCAATCTTCATTTTTAGGTTTTCGGGCGTTGGTTTTTGGGCAACAACGGACATTGAAAAGCAGAGAAATAAGCTGATACGCAGAATTTTCATGGGTATGAGTGAGTCTAAGTCAATTATTTCAAAATAAAATAATTTTTGTCATCGCAGCGGCGCACCGTGCTGACGAAGGAAGCATCTGAAACATATTGGCTTTTAGATGCTTCCTTCGTCAGCACGACAAATTTAACCTCAGTATGGGAAAAATCAACATGACCAAGTAGCTATTTTTTCAGCCAATCGCCGATTCCGTAAGGGTCGGGGAGGGGCGCTGATACGTGTTCGTGCTTGATTTGCCACGCGCCCGCATCGTTTTTGCGTAGCACAAAAGTAGCCCGAAATTGCACCGAAAATTCTTTTTGGCTCACCTCAACGGTCATCGCTATTTGGCCAGCTACCCAAGCCATGTCGGTGGTGATTTCTTCAAATGGCCCTTCTATCCATTCTATTTTTTTGAGCAACAAGGCCGAACCACAAAAATCAGCCCAGCCTTTGGCAATTTTGGTGTAGCCCAAAGTAGTATAGCGCGGGCCTTCGAGCACCACGTAGGTTTGTTCAGAAGGCACGTAATTGCCACAAATATCGGCCACATTTTTGTCAATAATAGACTGGTAAAATGCGTTGATGGCTTGCAATGGCGCTACACTGGCCGTTGCAGGATAAAGGTCGGTTGTCATAAATATGGGTTATTAGTGCGTCCCTACGAGTTTCTGAGTCGGTTGGCTACTTCTTCCATGCTGAGGTTTTGTTCGGGGCCTTGCTGCATGGCTTCGAGTTCTTGCTGCACCATGCGCAGCACCCGCGCCACGTAGCGAGCGTGCCAGAGCTGGCGTTCTATCACCTCTTCGTTGTTTGGCACAAACGCTTCAATCTCGCTGCGGTCTAAAATGCCTTTTTTGGCCAATAGCCGCTCAATCGTGTCGAGGCGTTCGTGCAGGGTGGCGGTTTCCATGGCTACGGCCATCGTGATGTTCATCACGCGCTCCACTTCGGGATTTTCTAAAAAATAAGGCCGCTTACCTTTGGCTTTATTGGACGAAAGTAATATGTCGTTTATCATGGGATAGATTTGAAAGCCCCCCCTGCCCGCGCGGCGTACCGTCCCGAAGGGGGAGTTTTTGTTGTTTTTTTAGTTTGGGGGCTTATTTCCAAGCACCAAATACGTTCCAAATGGGACTACGACCGTGGTCTTCTACTTCGGGGGCGTTGGGGTTTTTGGGATATTCCATGTCGTTTTCGGCTTTTGCGCCAAACTGCAACAGGTTTTTTTCTTCAAAACCCGCCGAGGTCATCCACGTGCGCACGTCCACGTCGTGCATGGCTCCCCAAAAAGGCTCGTTGTTGTAGAGCGCGTCCCAGTCGCGGATAAATTTCTCATAAACCGACATCTGGGGCGTGTATTGCGGTTGTTCAATGTGCAGACTGAGGCCGTTGGGTTTCAACATTCGGTAAATTTCGCCAATGAGGCGCTGCATGGCGTGCGTGGAGGTTTCGTGCAAAAACATGGTGGTCTGAATCCAGTCAAACGATTCGTTCTCAAAACCCGTTTGGGTAGCGTCCAGATTCATAAACTGCACGTTTTTTACGCCCAGTGCTACTGCCCGCGCGTGTCCGTAGCGCACCATCGGAATCCCCGTATCGATGCCCACCACTTCGGCATCGGGAAAAGCCATGGCCAGCGGCAGTGTGTTGTGGCCCAAGCCGCAACCAATATCCAAAATACGTTTGGGTTTGAAGTCGGGATAAGTGGCTTTGAGCCACGTAGTGAGGGCTTTACCACCGCCGTCGGTATATTTTCCCAACATTCCCGCGCTGGTTACAAAAAGCCCAGAGTCGTAGCTGGCAGCGTTCGATACATCGCCAGGAAATAGCTCGGTGTGGTAGCTGCCCGGCATGATGTGGCTGTCGAACATCGTCATGTAGTGCGGTGCAGACACGTCGGGGTTGATGGTGAGCGTGTCGGGGCTTTGGGCGTTGAGTTTGGCTACTTTTTCGGCCAGTTCGTTGGCTTGGCGCAACACCGTGGCGCGGCCTACTTGCTGGCGCATTTCCATGGCCGAGCGGCGCAGCGCACTCCAAGTTTGGTAGTGCGGGTCTTGCAGCATGGCCTCTTTTACCTCATCGGGCGTGTCAAAATCGCGGCCGTGTTCGGCCATAAACTGCGGGCGCACGCGCTTGTCAAAAGCCACTTTGTTGCCAGGCGAAATAACCGTGGACAGGTGCTTGTTGAGGTTGGTCAAAAAGTTGTAACGGGCGGTTTCGTCGTGGTCAAATTCGGGAAAAACCGCGTGCTTGGCCAGTCGGTCGTGGGTAGGTGGGAGGTTTACGGGGGTCGGCATGGGTACTTTGTTAGTTTTCGATTCGTAACTCAATAGGCCAAAAGTACAATCCTATTGAAACAAAAACTACGTTTGGTTATAAATGTTTTGTCCAACCACCAAAGCAGCCCCCACGGCTCGTCCCTAAAAGCCCATTTGTACCCTTATTCCAGGCATTGCATTTTTGAAAAAACCATTGAAATAGACTTCGGGTTGCACTTTTACAATGCCCCGCGCGGCTACGGTCATGGATAAATTCCAAGTGTTTGGCTCAAAAATACCACCGTTGCGGGTCATTACGCGCCCCAAATACGCCCCAAATAGTACGTGACCTGCATCTACTCGACGGGGCTGGTTGCGCTTGAAATCGTAAAATGTAAAACCAACTTGTAGTACGCCGTTGCTCAACGTGCGCCAGTTGTTTGTTTGGTCGTTGCGCTCCGTAAAAAACATCGAACGCCAACCCAAAGTATAGCCTACGTTATGGTATTTGCTGGGTATAAATGCCAACTCAGTTTGAGAGTTTGGCACCAATTGATTTCTAAAAACACCCACCCCAAAAGTTTGATGAAAGGCCAGAAAAGGTGATTTGAAGCTTTCAACAGCCTTAAAAGTGGGTGTCCCTGAGTTTTGTTTGTAATTCATATCGAAACGATAACCCGTTTTTTGCAAATTATGATGGGGGTAATTTTTAACATCTTTCATAGCCATCTGGATATGAGCATTGGCCGTTCCATTTTTTAAGAGTGTTTCCACATCGTCAATATTATTGAGAATGAAGCAAAAATAAACTTCTTCTTCGATCAATCTTTCTTCGTCTTTTACACGAAAAGGCTTTTGATAACTATGAACAATCAGCAAAGTATCCTGCACAGTTTTAATGAGTAAGGGTTCAGCATTGTTTGGACTAAACTGAAACCGTTGTCCTTTGGACTGGTGTTCAGTAAAATTCAGTTGAAACTGACCATTTTTGAGTTTCCTATAAACCACGGTTTTTCCATTGACACTTTCAGAGAAGTTCGACTTTATCATTTTGTAGTCTTTCAAAAACAAAGCCAACGTAGAATCTATATTTTGAAACTTCTGTAAACCTGCTAAGTCGGTGGCGCGGGCAATCAATTTATTGCCCTGTTCCAGCTCAAAAATATACCTACTACGGTCGGTGTAAGTAAAAGTGTCTGGCAAATTTTGGGCAAAAGCGTGGCTGAGGACGCTCACGTAGAGCATCGCGGTAATGATGGTTTTCATGATGTAATTTGGAAAGCCCCCTAACCCCCGATGGGGGAAGAAGTGTTAGTTGAAAGAAAATTTTGGTTATTTTTTGTCATTCTGAGCGAAGCGTTTTTTTGTCATTCTGAGCGAAGCGAAGAATCTATTCCGTTTTATTGTTTTTACTCCGCAGGTAAGTCATCAAGTTATTTTCAGATTCTTGTCCTTTTTGCTTCCAATTGATGACGACAAAGCCATTTCTTTGGGCTTCTTTTTCGCGCACTTCGGCCAGCTCAGCACGTTGATAATCAACCAGTTCGTTGGCGTGAACAATTTTAAATTGGGGCTTGGGTTTCTTTTTAGGTGCCATCGAAAGTGCTTCGGCAGATACAGTTAGTTGAATGAGGCCTAAAGTAAGCGAGGCATTGTCGGTTTGGGGTACCTTAATCTCAGCTAAATGATTTTCAACGGAAATGGTTGGTAAATCAGCAACTTTCTGTGTTTCAGGCGTTGGTATTTCGGCTGTGGTCAAATGCGGCGGAGGTAACATTGGGCGCGTCGATTCCCGCTTCGGACTGCCAGACAACAACGGTTTTTCGTTTGGCTGCTGTGCCAATTCTCTCCTTGGAAAAATGTCTCGCAGTGGCGAGGTGGGTTTGGCGTTAGTTGTTTCCACAGCACTTATTTTGTTTTGAGCCAGCGGCGCTTTTTCTGCTTCTGGCCACTGCCACCAAAGTCCAGCCAATAGCAGAAGGCAAGCAGCGATTTTAGATGCTTCCTTCGTCAGCATGACAAGAGATGCCCGCAGCGTCCTCATCTTCGTCGGCATGACAAGCGAAACTGAGTGCAGTTCGGCTTGCATTTTTTGCCAAATTGCCGACTCGTCAAAATCTAAGGGCGCGTTGTCAAGGCTTTCTACTTCGTGCCGCACCCACTTATCAAATTGCTCCTGCTTGTTCATAGCCCGCGTTTTTTAGTTTTTCTTGCAACATTTTTCTGGCCTTACTCAATTGAGATTTGGACGTACCGACACTGATATTCAATTGATTGGCAATTTCTTCGTGGTTAAATCCTTCGATGGCGTACAGGTTGAAAATGGTTCGGTAGCCCGTTGGCAGTTCTAAAATAGCCGCATAAATTGCTTCTGCGCTCACGGCGGCATCGGGTGCGTCAAGGCTGCTTATTTCTTCGGCCTCGCTGCTGTCCACCATAAATGGCAACGATTTTTGTTTGCGCAACAGCATCAAAGCCTCGTTTGCCACAATGCGTTTGAGCCATACTTCCAAGCTATTGTCGTCGCGGTATTCAAACTGGTCTAAGCCTTTAAAAAACTTCAAAAAACCGTTCATCAGCACCTCTTCGGCTTCTTGTGGCTGCGGCACGTAGCGCAAAGCCACGCGGTAAAGTTTCTTGGCAAAATTGTCGTACAACCGATTTTGGGCAAAGCGATTGCCCTGTTTGCACATCTCAACAACGTTTTGCCAGTGGTTCATGAGGTTGTAAAAGCGGTTTCAATGATAGAAATGCCAGAAGATAGCAAAGGGTTGCCTCGGTCTTAGCTTTTTTGTTATATTTGCTCAACACAATAAACGCAAAAAAGCAATGGCAACCGATTTGAAATGGCCGCGTACGAACCAAGAATTGGCCGAACTCATGGGCGCAGACGAGCAGTTTGTTTTCTCGGCTACGCTGGCCGAATACTGGAATTTATTGTCGGAGGTGCAATACCGCGCCGACTATTTCAATAGCCAAATTATTGCAACCATGAGCTACGAAAACGACATCCACAGCCATTTGGCTGCCGAGTTTGGGTTTATTTTAAAAACCATTTACCGCGACAATTCACTTTTTCGGGTTTACAACAGCAATCGCCCCGTTTACATTGCCGACTGCACAGAATCGGACACGGGTATTTTCAATGCCGATGGCATGGTGGTTGCGATGCCCTCGGCGCGGTTTGAGTATAAAAAAGGAATGAACGCCGAAATGAACCCCGTTTTGCTCATCGAAATTCTGTCTAAAAGCACCCGACTGTATGATTTTGGACCTAAGTTGCCCTGCTACAAAAACATTCCGTCGCTGCGCCAGATTTTGTTTGTGGAGCAAAACAAACCCAAGATTCACTTGTTTGAACGCGAAGCCCACAACCGCTGGGTAGAAACCGAACTCACGGGCGCAGAAGCTACTTTCAGCATAGAAGGCGAAACCATTTCGCTGGGCAGCATCTACCGTAATTTGGATTTTTGATGCCAATAAAACAGAAGAAGCCTATTTATTTGCGTTCAAAAACTACTTTGGATAGCCCCCGATTGAGTCCTTTCCAAATCATTTGTTTTCCTTCAAACGACAGCAGAAAATTATCCGTAAAACCAAGTTTATTGATGTAGTCTAAGTCCTTGTTTTGCGGCCAAATCGACGGGTTACCCTGAGGGCGAACCTCGGCTAAAAAACCCACCATCGGTCCTTGATTTTTAAAAATCTTTTCGGGCATGGCCTGCAACGGTAGTTCCACGTCAAACTCCTGATTTTTATACACAAACGACAGCCAGCAATTTCGATACTTCTCCATTTTAGGTGTGCTTGGGTAAGTAACGCGTAGGAAACGAATTTCGGCCAAGTCGGTCAAAACCGTGTCTTTGGAGATACCAATTTCTCGGAAAGTACCGTTGTTTGGAAATACTTTAACTTCAACCCGTTTTATTTTCCAAGTAGATTTTTGCAGGTTGTCAATCACGGTATCTACGATGGCAATAGAGCGCTGGTTTTTTTCTTCTTCCGACAAAAGTTTCAGAACCACATTTTTTTCTTGGCAACTAACTACCAAAAGCACCAAAACGAATACCAAAAATTTCAAGTTTTTCATAATTGCTGTTTTTTAGATTGTGAAATATTACTTTTACCACTATATCGCTACTGCTCTTTAAGTCCCGTATTTGTCTCATTATCAATATCTTGCATATTTTTTAAAATGGGTACAGGTTTATATTACAAATATATGCAAACAATTATAAAATTTCACCAACTGCCCCCTAAAAACCAGGGCTTTAGGTTCTTTTTGTCGGCGCACGGGCAAGCCTATTTCGCTCAAAATTGGCCAACCAGCCGCTTGCATTTTTTTGCTCCAAGCCAGCGGCGTTTTTGCCGTAGAAAGCTCGCCTTGTTCCAAAATTTGATAGCCCAAGCCATCGGTATAAAAACGAATACGTTGCGCCCATGTAGTTGGTAATTACCGAAATAGCTTTCAAATCTTCCACAATAGGCACTTTTGTAGAAGTCATATTTTTTTTGTTTAAGGTATTGCAAATTATTTCTTATAAAGATTAGACAAAGTGTTGTACTTTATATTTCTAAATGTAAAATTGCAGAATGAAAATTTTGTAAAACCAACAATTTGACAATGAAATAGCATCGTTTATTCAATCACCCAATCATTCAATTACTCAATCACCCAATCATTCAATCATTCAACATCAAAAACTATGTCGCTTCGATTATTTCCTAAACACTTGGGCGTATGGGAAGGTACTTACACTCGCATTGCCCCCGACGGCACCCTCATCGACCGTTTCAACAGTCGGCTTACCATCAGAATGGAAGGCGAGCGCGGCTACCACCAAGTAAACGAATACACCTGGGACGACGGCCACTACGAATGCCACGATTTTGGGGTGTCGCAGTTTGACGAAAACTGGCAACTGCAATTCGACAATCCGCGTATCAAAGGCCACGCCTGGGAAACCCAAAACAGCGTAAACTTAATTTGGAGTTACAAAGACCGCCCAGGCTCCATGCTCTACGAAATGATTGACCTCATCGGCGAAAAAGAAGAGGTAAGAATTCGCACTTGGAAATGGTCGTACCACGACCAGTTTGAAGGTTTAACGATGATTCACGAAAATAAAGTAAGCAACGACCCCAACCGCAATCCCCAATTTTGGGAAGAACTACCGAGCAAAAGATTCACGGGCGAGAGCAGAAGCAATAGATAAAAGAAGCCCCCCAACCCCCGAAGGGTGCTTTAAAAAAACAAAAAAACTCCTCCTTCGGGGGTTGGGGGGCTTTAAAAATATGACCATCACCGAAAAAATAATGGCCTACAACAGTGGCCGCGACAAAGTAACCCCAGGCGAATTGGTCTGGACGGACGTGTTCAGCGTAATGACGATGGACTATTTGGGTAAAGAAACTTTTAAGATGTTCGACTCGCTCGGACGGCCAGAAGTGTTTGACAAAGACCGCGTTATTTGCGTTTCTGACCATTTGGTGCCGCCACCTACGCCGCAGTTTGCCACTATGCTCAACGAGTGGCGCGAGGCCGTAAAAGCCCACGACATCACTTATTTTTATGACTTGGGGCGGCAGGGCATTGCCCACCAAATTATGGTTGAACAAGGCCACGTATTGCCCGGCAAAATCAGCGTAGGCACCGACTCGCACGCCAATACCTACGGCGCAGTAGGGGCTATGGGCAACGCTGTGGCCGTGTCTGATGCCGCCGTGGCCATGGCAACGGGCAAAAGCTGGTTTCGCGTGCCTGAGCAGGTAAAATTCTACGTAACAGGCACTTGGCAGCCTTGGGTAATGGCCAAAGATTTGAGCCTGCACATCATGGGCATGATGCGTTGGAACGGCCACCTCATCTACAAAACCCTCGAATTTGCAGGCCCCGCCATTGACGCACTCGACATGGCTGGCCGCATGACGCTCTGCAACATGACGGTGGACTTGGGCGCGAAAAACGGCATCATCGCCCCCGACCAACGCACCATTGATTTTCTGCGCCCCGTCCAAAAAGGCACGTGGGACATGATTGCCTCCGACCCCGACGCGCACTACGAAGCCATCTATGAAATTGACGTAACTAACTTAGGACCAACTGTTTCGAGACCCGACAAACTCGACGACGTGGTGCCAGTAGAAACCGTAGTAGGCACGAAGTTCAACAAAGCGTTTGTGGGTACTTGTACCAACGGGCGTTTGGAAGACATTGCAATGGTGGCCAAGATATTAGAAGGCAAGCAGGTGCATCGAGATGTCAATTTTTTGCTCGTACCCGCCAGTACGCAAATCATGAAAGATGCCATCAAAGCGGGCTATATTTCTACTTTGCTCGACGCGGGTGTGGCCGTAGATACGCCCAGTTGCTCGGCTTGCGCGGGCATACACACGGGCGTAGCAGGCGACGGCGACGTGGTGCTGAGCGCAGGAAACCGCAACATGAAAGGCCGAATGGGCAGCAAAAACGCAGCCATTTACCTCACCAGCCCCGCCGTAGTAGCCGCATCGGCCCTCAAAGGCGAAATTGTGGACCCGAGGAAATTTTGAATGATTGAATGATTGAATGATTGAATGATTGAATGATTGAATGATTGAATGATTGAATGATTGAATGATTGAATGATTGAAACCGAGGCCACCCGTGTGGAATGAATGAATAAGAATAAATCAACTTAATCTGGTTCACAAACCATTACTACTTTTCCAAGGCCTAAACTAAATAATCATGTCTCAAAGTATAGACCTAAACATAAAATAATCGTAAAACTCATTTGAGAATAGGCTTATTTAGCCCAATTTGGTCTTTTTAAAGTCCATTTTATGCAATTTTATCTGCTCTTAGGAATGAGGTATATACTTTGAAACGTAACCAACTAAATAATCAACCACTCAATCATTCGATCACTCAACCACCCAATCACTCAATCACTCAATCACTCAATCAATCAATCAATCAATCAATCACTCAATCAATCAATCAATCAATCAATCAATCAATCAATCAATCAATCAATCAATCAATCAATCAATCAATCAATCAATCAATCAGAAGATTTTGTTAAGGAAATGTTGCTCAAAACCAAGCACCTTACTTTACGGAGTCTTAAAGTATTTCAATCGTTACCCAAAACAGAAGAAGCCAAAATCATAGGCAAACAATTTCTTCGTTCGGCTACCTCCGTGGGAGCCAATTACCGTGCTGTTTGCAGAGCCAGAAGCAAAGCAGAATATTTTGCCAAACTGAGTATTACCATCGAAGAAACTGATGAAACGATGTTTTGGATAGAAATTTTGATAGAATCTGGCATATTATCGCAAGAAAAATTGGGCAAACTGTACGAAGATTATGAATCCATCATTAAAATCTTGGCCACCGCCAGAAAAAACACCCAAAGATAACCCCACCCAATCATTCAACCACCCAATCATCCAATCATTCATTCATTAACTAAAAAATGATTATAAAAGGAAAAGCCTGGACATCAAGAGAGTACATCATGTCGTTTGACATGGTAGTACAACGATTTTGGACATCACCCATCGACAAAACCGAAAACGCCAAATTTATCATGGCGGGCGTTGATGCCAAATACGACCGAGAGAACGCCTTCAAAGACGAAGGCTACACGTTTATTGTGGCGGCTCACAATTTTGCGGGTGGCGGCAAAAGCATCGAACACTGCGTAACGGGGCTCATGGGCGCGGGCATTCAGACCGTTTTTGCCGATTCGTTCGCACGCTTGCAGTTTCGCAATGCCATCAACTACGGCTTGCCCTTTGTTACGGCCAAAAATGTAATTGACATGGTAGAAACGGGCGACGAACTCGAATACAATCTCGAAACCTGCGAACTCAAAAACCTCACCAACGGCCAAAGTATGATGACCGCGCCCGTCGCTCCGTTTGTGGCCGAAGTAGCCAAAGCAGGCGGTTTGATGGACTTTATTCGTCAAAAAATAAAAGATGGCACAGTGGGCGAATTGCGTTAGAAGCTGTTTTGTAAATAGTCTTCTGATGTAAGTGGGTGGACATATTTAGGCGGTTCGCCGCTGCGACGGTTCGCCGCTGCGACGGTTGGCCGCCGCCATAATATTATTTATTTTCATAAAATGCTGTTCATTAGCGCTTTATACTTCTGTGAACCATTGACTGTGGACCATGGACCATGGACTATTGACCATGGACTGTGGACCATGGACTACTCACTACTTACTTAAAACTCATAAGGCAATGATACCTCGTTTTCTCTCCCCGCTGTTTTTACTACTCACAGTCAGTAGTTTTGCCCAAACCTTCGATGCCATGAAGTGGCGCATGATTGGCCCGCATCGCGGCGGTCGTACCGTAGGCGCGGTGGGAGTGCCGCAGCAGCCCAACGTGTTTTATATCGGCGTAAACAATGGCGGTGCGTGGAAAACCACCGACTATGGCCGCACCTGGAAACCCATTTTCGACGACCAACCCACTGGCTCGGTGGGCGACATTGCCGTGGCTCCTTCCAATCCTGAGGTGCTTTATGTAGCCAGCGGCGAGGGCATTCAACGCCCCGACTTGTCTATTGGCGATGGGGTGTATAAATCAACCGACGGCGGCAAAACTTGGACAAACACGGGCCTGCGCGACGGACAGCAAATAGGCGGCATCTCCATTGACCCCACCAACGAAAACCGCGTTTTTGTGGCCGTTTTGGGGCATCCCTACGGTCCCAACGAAGAGCGCGGCGTGTATAAAACCGAAAACGGTGGTAAAACTTGGGAGAAAATTTTGTACAAAAATGAAAACACGGGCGCAGTACAAGTCATGCTCGACCCCAAAGACCCCAACACAGTCTATGCCGTACTTTGGGCAGCGCGCCAAGGCCCTTGGGAAAATGGTGCGTGGCAAGGCCCCGAAAGCGGCCTTTATAAATCAACCGATGGGGGGAGCGTTTGGAAAAAACTCAGCCAAGGCTTGCCCACTTTTGAACAAGGCTTGGGGAGAATTGGGCTTGGAATAGCTCCTTCCGACCCCAATCGGCTTTATGCCACGGTGGATGCAGGCCAAAATGGTGGTATTTATCGTTCCGACGACGCGGGTGCTTCTTGGTACCGCACCAATCCCGACGAGCGACTCTGGGGCCGCGGAAGCGATTTTGCCGAAATAAAAGTAGATCCTAAAAATGCCGATGTGGTGTATTCGGCCAATGTTGTTACTTGGAAATCGGTAGATGGCGGCAAAAACTGGACGGCTTTTCGGGGCGCACCAGGTGGCGACGATTACCACCGCATTTGGATCAACCCCGACAACCCCAAAATTATCCTCATCGCTGCCGACCAAGGAGCCATCATTACCGTCAACGGCGGAGAGACTTTTAGTTCGTGGTACAACCAACCCACTGCCCAGTTTTACCACGTCATTACCGACAACGCTTTTCCCTACAACGTCTATGGCGGGCAGCAAGAAAGCGGCTCGGTGGGCATCAGCTCCCGTGGCAACGACGGCCAAATCACTTTCCGCGAGTGGCATCCCGTGGGCGTAGAGGAGTACGGCTACGTAGCACCCGACCCGCTCGACCCAAACATTATTTACGGGGGCAAAATCACCAAATTCGACAAACGCACGGGCCAAAGCCAGAACATTGCCCCCGAAGCCGTGCGCTCGGGCAAATACCGTTTTGTGCGTACAGTGCCCGTTTTGTTTTCGCCAGTTGATAAAAAAACGCTGTTTTTTGCGGGAAATGTATTGTTCAAAACCCAAAATGGCGGCAACTCTTGGCAGGTAATTAGCCCCGACCTCACCCGCGACACCTACGACGACATTCCGAGTAGTGTGGGCGTTTATACCAACAACGACATGAAAACCATGCCGCGCCGAGGCGTGATTTATACCGTAGCGCCCTCGCACAAAGACATCAATACCATTTGGGCTGGCACCGACGACGGCCTGATGCACATTACCCGCAACGGCGGCAAAACCTGGGCCAATATCACCCCGTCCGCCATCACCACTTGGAGCAAGGTATCGCTGATGGAAGCAGGGCATTTCGACAACAACACCTGCTACGCGGCCATCAACCGCATTCGGTGCGACGATGCGCGTCCGCACATTTATCGTACCCGCGATGGCGGCAAAACTTGGGTCGAAATTGTGAAAGGATTGCCCAAAAACGAACCCATCAACGCCGTGCGCGAAGACCCCGTGCGCAAAGGATTGCTCTTTGCAGGTTCAGAAGAAGCCATTTATGTGTCTTTCGACGATGGCGACAATTGGCAATCGTTGCGCCTCAATATGCCCGCCACATCGGTGCGCGACTTGGTGATCAAAGATGATGACCTCGTGGCAGGTACGCACGGACGAGGCTTCTGGATTTTGGATGATATTTCGCCTTTGCGCCAGGTGCCAGCCGCTGGTAGTGCGGTAGTGTTGTACAAACCCCAATTGGCCTACCGTGTGCGCTGGAACCTCAACACCGACACGCCCCTGCCCCAAGAAGAACCCGCAGGCCAAAACCCTCCCGACGGCGCTATCATCAACTATTTTTTGAAAGAGAAAGCCAACGGTGAAGTAACCCTCGAAATTCTGAATGCCGCAGGAACCGTAGTGCGCAAGTATTCGAGCAACGACACGCCCTACCAACTGCCCGAATCGAACACGCCGCCGTATTGGGTGCGGCCGCAGCACATCTTATCGGGCAATGCGGGCGCGCATCGCTTCTTGTGGGACATGCACTACACACCGCTCGATTTGCCCGTGCAGTTTCCCATCTCGGCTACTTACCTCAGCACCGCCCCCGACCCCACCTCGCCCTGGGCAATGCCTGCCACCTATACCGTAAGGCTTACCGTAAATGGCCAAACCCAATCGCAACCTTTGACCCTCAAAATGGACCCTCGCATCAAAACCACGCCCGTACAGCTCCAGCAAATCCACGATTTGGCGGTGGTGTGTTATGAAGGCAGAAAAAAGGCACTCGAAGCCATAAAGAAAAGTGAAGAAATGCGCAAAGTAGCCCGCTACAACGAAGAAGGACTCAAAAATGTGTTGGCCCAAGAAGCTGCTCTCAAAAAAGTGAGCGGAGAGTTTGCCACGTTGCACAATATCCTCCACGAAACCGACATGCCCGCCACCACCCAAACCATCGCAGCAGTGCAAGCGGTACAGAAGAAATTGGGGGAATTGGTGAAGAAATAGGTGTGTTGGAGCTATTAACAGCAGAAACCCCTACTACTTAGGCTTTATCTTTGCACCATCTTTTTTGAGATAGCCTTTTTAGGGGGATAGTGGTAAAGGTTCTAAAAAAACTTTCAAACTTTTGAAGTATAAGTCCTTGTTAATATGACTTACTAGCTTCTTTAATTAAATTTTCCAAGTATTCGTCATCGGCACTTTGTTCATAATCTACAAAATCAAGCAATTTAATTTCATTTTTATCAAGTTGTCCACTTTTTATATTCTGTTTTGCATGGACATGAACTCCCGCATACTTATATAATTTATTGTTTGACTGGTTAGCCAATACTTCTTCGGTTGTTTGAACAATTAAGGTTCCATAGTCATCTGTTAAAATATGTAAGTTTGGATTTGTCTTCCCTCCCATACTAATTATTTTACCATATAAAAATAAATCTGAGTCTATCCAAATATTCTCACTTCGAAAATATTTGGTACTCCGATTAATTTCTAATTCACTTGTATTTTTAACTGATGTTTTAATAACGAGATTATAATTATTTTTTATAGTCCATTCCTGTATGTTTTCTATCGCTTTTGCTTGTGTAGAATCGATAAAGTCAATTGACTTATTTTCATTAACTTGGGATAAAATAGCATTTACAGCCAAAATAGGCCCCATGATTGTTTTAATAATATTACGTACACTTCCCTCTTTTACTTCATAAGAAATAATAGGTCGCTTTTTTTTATCCGTTGGATATAATAAATTTTCAACGTTTTTGAGTAAATCTATCAAATTAGATATATCAAATTCGTTGGGATTAATGTCTTGTAATTTTACCTCTATGTATCCTAAACCATCCATGGTTTTATGAAAATATTCTTATGCAAGATAGAACGTGTTTTTGGTAAAAAAAATTATTTCATTCCTTTTCTGCTCCTTGGTTGTAAAATCCCCCCGTTGTTCGGGGTGTTCTGAAAGACAACCCCGAACCAAAGATAAATAGAGTGTTTGCAACCGCACGGGCGGCCCCGACGGTAAGTACCAAATCTGCTTCCTTCTGAGCTTCCAAATAAGTGGTTTTAGACCTCTACGAGGTGACAAAAGTGATTTACCCCCACAACTCCGAACCAAAGATAAAGAGCGTGTTTGCAACACGGTAAGTGCCAATACAACAGCTTTTAAGCCTTCTAACCAAAGCGATACTTCGACATTTTTGTGAGGTATCTAACAAAAGCTAATTTTTAGGATTTTCGTAAACATCAAGCATGTTACGATAGGTATCATACACTTTGGCAAAGTGTCCGTTATTCATGTCTTCCATTTTTACAAATATAAGTAATTTATGAAATCGGTAACTTCAGAATAAACGTAGTCCCCTCACCCTCAGCACTCTCCACCTCAATCGTCCCGCCATGCCCTTTGGTAACAATATCATACGCCAAACTCAGCCCCAAACCCGTGCCTTCGCCTGTGGGTTTGGTGGTGAAGAAGGGTTGAAATATTTTGGCTAAATTTTCTTTTGAAATGCCAGTACCATTGTCTGCAATGGTTATCTGCACCTGATTGTCAATCTGTTGAACTGAGACTTTTACCGTGGGTTTGTATTTTTTGGCATCTGGTATAGTGGAGATAGCGTTTCGTTTTGAAACAGCATAAAAAGCATTGTTTATTAAATTCAACAACACCCGCCCCATGTCTTGTGGCACAATTTTGATTTGGGGAAGCTGGGGTGCGCTTGTCAATTCATAATCAGCATTAAAGCTGCTATCTTTTGCCCGTAAACCATGATAACTCAGCCGCAAATATTCATCGGCCAATTTGTTGATATCGGTCAGTTCTTTCACGCCCGTGCTGGCACGCGAGTGCTGCAACATGCCCGACACAATAGAAGAAGCCCGCTTGCCGTGGTGGTTGATTTTTTGGAGGTTCAGCTTCAAATCATCAAAAAAAGCCCCCCATCCTCCGTAGGGGATTTCTTGCGGAATCCAATCCTCGTTAGCCCCCTTCGGGGGTTTGGGGGCTTCCTCTATCAGTTCCACACTCAATTCCGAGAAATTATTGACAAAATTCAAAGGGTTTTGAATCTCATGGGCGATGCCTGCGGTGAGTTCGCCCAGAGAGGCCAGCTTTTCTGACTGAATCAACTGTTCTTGGGTAGCGTGGAGTTCTTTAAGCGAATTTTGCAGCTCGTCTGTTCTTTCGGCTACTTGCCGTTCGAGCATTTCATTTTGTCGGGTCAGCAGGTCTTCTTTTTCTGCCGAAAGTTGCTCAATTTCGGCGAGTTGCTTGGCGAGTATGGCGTTATTTTTTACAAATTCTTTGGCCAAACTCAACGAAATAGCCCCCGATACCACCAACTGTGGCCCCACAATAAATATATTGAATAAAAGAGGAAGCATAAATTTAGCAACCCCATCATCAACTAAAGTAAAGTCAATAGATACCAAAACCGATACTACTACAATAAACAACACTACATATACTACTGCGGTAGCTAAAAAAACAATGATCGCGTTTTTGAGTGTTTTTGCTTCTGGGTTTTTCTGCTTGAGTGCGTACCACAGAAGATAAGCATAATTTACCAACAATAATCCATAAAAAGCTACGCTATAAATATCTATCAATTCAAAGAATACCAAGAGTTTTCCGATGAAGAAAGCCAAGAAAACGAACGCAAAGAGTAGTCGTTTAGGGTATTTAAGATAATCGTAAACCGCTGATAACAAGACAATGTGCGCTAATGGGTACGCTATTTCTCGAATGATGGCATTGCTCAAAAACGAACCTCTACCAGTGGAGTAGATGGCAACAGTATTCAGATAAAAGTAAAGGGTAAACAGGAACATCGAAACGCCAAAAGATAAGTTGTATCTTTTGCTTCTAAAAAAGGAGAGAAAGAAGAAATGAATCAATGCCATGACTAAAAATGCCCCAGCGGCTATTCCACTCAGCCCATAATTTGTATCAAAACTTTTTATCTTGTATGAATAGTAATTTTCTAATTTATTAATTCTGAGAGAGATAGGAAATATATCGAGTCTATCATAAAGACTGGTTGTGTGTGTAAAAATAAACCGAATGGCAAGCGTTTGTTCGCCCACTTTTTTGAACATGAATGCGTGTGGAGTTAATTCCTCATAAAACTCTAATTTCGCTTTCGCCTTTCTTTTTGGAAACTTCCCAATGTCTATGATTTTTTCGTTGTTCAGAAAAATTTGAGCAGCCCCTTTGATATTGATAACGAAAACAAGGGGTTTGTTGAGCATGGCAGAATCTACGAATATTTTTTTTCGGAACCAGCCCACTGTTTGTTTGTCAATAGACGGAAACTGGTCAAATTCTGCATCAATACTTATTTTTTTCCAAGCCGAATCGTCAAATGTTGGGCTGGCAAATTTGGGACTGTCACCGTAGGCAAATTTCCAGTTGTTACAAATCAAAATACCTTTTGTGCCAATACTATCCAATTTATAAACATTGGCTGTATCTGGCCGTGTATTTTCAATTTTCAATATTTGGGTGTACGCACCCAACGAGGTGGTAAGTGACCACAACAAAAACAATTTTTTCATCTGAATAGAAATTAAATGGGTAGTTTTATTGTAAACGTAGTTCCTTGGCTTTCCACACTTTCTACTTCCAAAGTCCCGCCATGCCCTTTGGTAACAATATCATAGGCCAAACTTAGTCCCAAGCCCGTGCCTTCGCCTGTGGGTTTGTTGGTGAAAAACGGCTGGAAGATTTTGGCTTTGATGTCTTCGGTCATGCCTGTTCCGTTGTCTTTTACTTTTATAACAATTTGATTGTCAAATTGTTGCGTGGATATTGTTACGGTTGGTTGGTATTGCAGCGGCGGCGGTAGAGACAAGGCATGCCTTGTCTCTACTACGATATGGCGTTGCGAAACAGACAAGGCATGCCTTGTCTCTACGATATGGCGTTGCGAAACAGCATAAAACGCATTATTCACCAAATTCAACAAAACCCGCCCCATGTCTTGTGGAATGACTGCTATTTGGGGTAAGTTTTCATCAAAATCTGTTTTGAAATCAGCGTTGAAAGTGTTGTCTTTGGCTCTAATTCCGTGGTACGAAAGTCTTAAATATTCATCGGCCAATTTGTTAATATCGGTCAGCTCTTTCACACCCGTGCTAGCGCGTGAGTGTTCCAACATTCCTTTAACGATAGACGAAGCCCGCTTACCGTGTAAGTTTATTTTCTCTTGATTCTGGATAAGGTCACCTATCAATTCATTTTCTAATTCTTCGTCCCGTTCACCTTTGACCTTTAACCTTTCTTCCTTTAACTCTTTTGCCAATTCCACGCTCAACTCTGAGAAGTTATTGACAAAATTCAACGGGTTTTGAATTTCGTGGGCAATGCCCGCCGTGAGCTCGCCCAGAGAGGCCAGTTTTTCTGACTGAATGAGCTGTTGTTGGGTAGCTTTGAGGTGTTCTAAGGCTTGTTGTAATTCTTCTTTTTGTTGCACCAGTTCGGCAGTTCGGGCAGATACTTGGTGTTCGAGGTCCAGTTTTTTGGCTTCCAAAATGCGGTTGGCTTCTTCTTCCAATTGCAACTTGATGCGCTCTTCTTGGAGTGCTTTGTCTAAGTTTTTTTGTTGGTTTCGGGCCATGATGGCCGTTATGAACAAGCCAATTATTGCTCCTGTTTGGAGGAAGTCAAAAAAATCGTCTTCTTTTTTATAAAATTGGGGAGTCCAGTATTCGGCTAAGTTGTCTATCAAAAACACCAGCCCAAACGGGATAATCATCCACAACAGCAACCTGGCTCCCGATACTTCTTTGCGCAACAAATAAGCGGGCGTAGCTGCGAGTATCAACAATCCAAAAAATACGGGTGCTGAAATATAATTTTGTTTCATAACCACCTCAACGCCCAACAAAACAAACGCCGCAACACGGCCAAATCTGAGGCGTTGGTGCCACTGGGGGAGTCGTTTGGCGGTTTGGAGAAATTTCTGAACAAACGGAATCAGAAAAAGAGCTACCAAAAAAGGAAACAGGAAAACGGTCATTGTCCTAAAATGTTGAATTTTGAAAGATAAATGATTTGTTAAACCCGCGCTACCGTGGTTTTTTCCCCAATATCTGTATTTTTGTCGAATATTGTCTATGCTCTATGTCTTTTGACTCGCTTTACCGATTTCTGGGAATTAAGGCCGACGAAGTTCCCACGGTCGGTTTATTTTCTTTACATCATTTTTTTCTGGGCTTTGGCACTATGCTCATCTACGTGTCGGCCAATGTGATATTGCTCGAAAACCACCCCGAAACCAGCCTGCCTTTTGCTTACATGGCATCGGCGGCGGGTATGATGTTGGTGGGTAAAATTTACGCTTACTTTGAGCATCATTTGCGGATGCGTCAGCTCGTTATTCGGGTGCTGTGGGCGGTTATTGTGCTGACAGCCACCATTTTAGTGCTGGTTCTTTTTGGCAATTCTGTTGCGTCGGCAGTGGCCATTATGGTGGGTTTTAGGGCCATTTATTTGCTTACCAACTTAGAGTTTTGGGGCTTATCGGCGGTAGTATTTGACGTGCGCCAGAGCAAGCGGCTTTTCGGGGTTATCAGCGCGGGCGATATGCCCGCCAAAGCCCTGGGCGGTATGCTGGCCGTGCTGGTGCACCACCACAGCGAGCTTATTTTCTTGCTTTTACTGGCTTTTTTGTTTTTTTTGGCGGCCATGTACACCGCCATTTTGACGTTTCGCACCCAAAGTCTCCAACCCGACCACATCACCACGCGCTTGCCCAACAAGGCCACGCCGCGCCTCATTGCGCAGCTTTTTGGCGGTAGCGAACTCATTTTTTCGATGTGCCTCAGCATGACCGCCATTGCCGTAATGGCCACGGGCGTAGAGTACGCGTTTTTTATCAACGTCAAATACAAACTCCACAGCCAAGCCGAAGTAATAACCTACCTCGGTGGCGTGCTGACGCTGACTTATTTGCTGGCCACTTTTGTCAAACTGGTGGTATCGCGGCAAACCATCGAGCGTTTTGGCCTCAATCGGGTGCTGTCGGTCTTGCCTTTGGGGGGCTTGGCTACGGTGCTGGCGTTGGGGGTTGTCTTCTTTTTTGAGTTCGATTCTTCGGTGCAACTCATTGCCTATTGTTTGGTTTATTTGGGTTTTGAGGTGGTGCGCCGCGCTATTTTTGACCCCGTTTTTTTGGTGCTGTTTCAACCGCTTTCTACGCAGCAACGCTTGCGGGGGCATACGCTCGTTAAGGGCTTTTATGAGCCTTTGGGATTGGGTATTGGTGGCCTCATGCTTTACGCAAGCCACCACTTTTGGGAGGGTGGGCAGTGGTTTTTGGTCGAAGAAATCGCCATTGGGGCGTTGGTAGCACTTTGGTTTTTAAACCGCACCTACCGCCAATACGTGCATACTTTGCAAAGTGCATTGAGCAGGCGGTTTGTGGTCGTAGAAGACCTGGCCGTGCCGCAAGAGGCCGTCGGTGCTATTCTAAAAAACCTCGGCAGCGACAAACCCCGCGAGATAATTAACGCCGTAGAATGGTTGGTAAACAACAAAACGACGGGGCTGGTGTCGTCGCCAAAGTTGCACCAATCTATGCTCGACCTGCTCACGCACCCCAACGACCGCGTGCGCCTGAGTGCCATTGAGGCCATTAGAAAAATAAAAATACCGCTCAAAGCCACGCAATTGCGCAACATGATACGCGACGAACAGTACCCGCCCATTCGAGAAAAAGCGGCTTGGCTCTTGAGTCAGCAAACCGAAACAACGGGCGGCGAACTGCTCTACAATTCAGATTTGATGATTCGGAAAGGGGCCATTCAGGGGCTTTTGGATACCCAAGTTGCCCACAAATCGGCATTGACGGCCTTGGAGGCCATGTCGCAAAACCCCCACCCCAGCAGTCAATTGGCCGCCTTAGACATTGTAGCAGCACGACAATTGACTCAATACAGTAACTTCATAAAAACGGCCTTCCAGCACGACAACGAGCAAGTGGTAACGAGTGCCATCAAGACGGCGGGTATTTGGGCTCAACCTGAGCTCACAGATCTTTTGATCAACTTACTCCCTCACAAAAAATACGGACGCGCCGCCGTGGAGAGTTTGGCCCAAGGGGGCAACGAAGTAGTGGAGGCATTGAGAAACAAACTACAAACGAAGCCCTCGGAGGTGTTGCAGCGGCGCGTGGTGGCGGTTTGTGGCCAAATGCAATCAGCAGAAGCGTATGAGTTGCTAACGGAGTTGCTTCCCAAAAGCGACGTATTACTGCGAACGGTAACCTTGCAAGCATTCCGCAATTTTCCGCCAACGTTTAAAAAAAAGGCCGTGTTTGAGGCATTGCTGCAAGACGAACTGCAACTGGCCCAACGGCTGCTGCACGCCCAAGCCGAACCGCTCGACAAAGACTTTAAGAACAGCCTGCAATACGAACAAGAAGCCACCATTCAGCGAATTTTTGCGGTATTGATGCAGCTCTACGACCAAGATACCATTGCAAGTACCCAAATCAGCGTGTTGCACAGCTCGCGCGAACGGCGGGCCAACTCGCTCGAATTGCTCGAAAACATCGTGCCACGCCAAGTGTATGGTAGTCTCCACGCCCTGCTCGACAACGTAGCTGAAATTGAAAAAATACGCCTCATGGACGCACAAATGGGCGTATTTGTGGCCAACCAAACTACCCAACATTATGTTTTACATCACGGCACGAAGTATTTTACCGACTGGACCATCAGAATGGCCTTGCGTGGACTGCCGCCCGAAATTTTATTCCAATATCCCGATCTAAAACTCATGAACCTCGCCAACACCACCGTATCTATTACCGAGCGCGTAATGGTGCTAAAAAATACCAGCCTTTTTGCCGAAACCCCCGAAAACGTGCTGAGTAGCATTGCCCCGATTATGCGCGAAGTAAGTTTTGAAGAAGGTCAAACTATTTTTAAAAAGGGCGATTTAGGAACCAGTATGTTCGTAATTTACGACGGCGAAGTGGGCATCTACGACGGCCAAATGCAGTTGGCTACCTTTGGGCGCGGCGATGTTTTTGGCGAACTGGCCCTGCTCGATGCCGAGCCACGCTCAGCATCGGTACTGGCTATGAGCGACTTACAGGTATTTCGGATTGACCAAGCCGATTTTTATGACCTCATGGACGAGCGCGGCGAAGTAATGCGCAACATCATCAAAATGCTCTGTCAGCGCATTAGAAGGCAAAACGATAAATTGGCGAAATAAACGGGGAAGGTGTAAGTGTGTAGGATTGCCATTCACCTTACCCCTTTTAACCATACACCTTACCCCCCTTTTTACCTTATTCCATCACCTCGTAAATCATCAAACTTTTGGCTTTGTTTTTGAGGGCTACTTCGCCTATTGGTTGGCAATTGAACGACTCTTTTACTTGCGCGTACACCGCCTCGCCAATCACAATTTGGCCTGGTTTGGCCACCGACTGAAACCGCTGCGATACGTTCACTACGTCGCCAATGACAGTGTAATCGAGTCGGCGCAACGACGACGAGCCAATGTTGCCCGAAATCATTTCGCCCGAATTGATACCCGTGGCCACGCGCGGCAAAAAAGTGGTATCGTCGAGCAGGTTTTCTTTGATGGCTTGAATTTCTTTTCGCACGCCCAATGCCGCTTCGATGGCGCGGTCGGCGTGGTATTCGCCCTTAAATACGGCCATGACGGCATCGCCCATAAACTTGTCTATGTGGCCGCCGTGGTCAATTATTTCTTTCACCATTACGTCAAAATACTTGTTGATGAGCCGCACCACGGTATTGGCTTCTACTTTTTCGGTAATGGCCGTAAACCCACAAATATCCATAAATACCACCGACGCTTCTACCACTTCGTTGGCCAAAAGCGAATTTTCAAACTCTTGCCCACCCATAAAACTCAGCACGTTTTCGTCCACGTACATGCGCAAAATATTGTTTTCTTTGATGGCTTGGAGCGTGTCGCGGAGCTGCTGCACGTGCAGCAATGTTTTGATAACGGTGAGTTCTAAATCTTCAAAATTGACGGGTTTAGTTACAAAATCGAACGCGCCTCGGTTCATGGCAACCCGAATATTGTCCATATCGCCATACGCCGACACCATCACTACTTTCAGGATTGGGTTCAGTTGAGAAATCTTGCTCAGGAGCGTCAGCCCGTCCATAATGGGCATGTTGATGTCGCTCAAAACCAAATCAACATCGTGGTTCTCTTGCAGTAGCTCAAAGGCTTCGCTGCCATTGGCGGCAAACAGAAACTCGTACGCACCTTCGCGGATTTGCCGTCTAAATTTTTGCTTAATCAATAATTCCAAATCGCTCTCGTCATCCACGACAAGAATCTTGGCGGTTTTCTTCATAACATTTCGGTGAGTTTCTGGCGGAGGCTGCTAAAATCGAGGGGCTTAGTCAAAAAGTCGTCTGCCCCATATTGTTGGGCTTGGTTATAATTTTCGTCGTCGTTGTAGGCCGTTATCATCATTATTTTGGGCGGAGCTGTGGGGCGGTTCACCCGAATCCGCCGCAGCAATTCAATGCCGCTGATACCCGGCATATTGATGTCGGACAAAATAAGCACTATTTCCGAAAAATGTTCTTCTAAATACAAAAGGGCTTCCTCGCCCGAATGCGCAAAACTAAAACTTAGCTCACCGCTGCGAATCTCCCGGCGAAAACGTTGCTCAAAAAGTGTTCTGATGTCTTGCTCGTCATCTACTACTAAAATTTTCATCATTCCAAAAGTAATTTGATGCCGTAATAATACGAAAAAGGATTGGAAACTAATGACCCCTTCAAAGAGTTCTATCGTTAGTCAATCCATAAAATGTATTTTCAAACCATGAACAATTTTCAATACCACAACCCTGTTCGGATTCTTTTTGGCAAAGGTCAAATTGCCCAGCTTCCGACCCAAATTCCTGCCACGGCCAAAATAATGCTTACTTACGGCGGGGGCAGTATTTTTAAAAACGGCGTGTATGAGCAAGTCAAAAAAGCCTTGGCAGGCTACCAAATTGTGGAGTTTGGCGGCATTGAACCCAACCCCACCTACGAAACCTTGATGAAGGCCGTAGAGATAGCTCGCTCCGAAAAAATTGATTTTCTGCTGTCGGTAGGTGGTGGCTCGGTGCTCGATGGCACCAAGTTTATTGCCGCCGCCGTACCCTACGAAGGCGACACCTGGCAGTTGGTAGCAAAACGCGCCAAACACGCCACGGCATTGCCCATTGGGGCGGTTTTGACGCTCCCCGCCACTGGCTCAGAAATGAACTACTACGCCGTTATCAGTCGGCAAGAAACGCAAGAAAAATACGGCATGGGCAACCCCAAACTGTACCCGCAGTTTTCGATTCTTGACCCCGAAACCACTTTTTCGTTGCCACCTCGCCAAATTGCCAATGGCATTGCCGATGCCTTTACGCACGTCATGGAGCAATATATGACTTACCCCGTGCGTGCCACTATGCAAGACCGCATGGCCGAGGCTGTGTTGCTGACGCTCATTGAAGAAGGCCCAAAAATGATGCAAAACCCCACCGACTACGATGCCGCCGCCAACATCATGTGGGCGGCTACGATGGCACTCAATGGGCTGCTGGCCGCAGGTGTACCCACCGATTGGGCAACGCACCAAATTGGCCACGAAATGACGGCTTTGCACGGCATAGACCATGCTCGTACGCTGGCTACGGTGCTGCCACACTTGTTGGAAATAAAAAAAGACACCAAACGCGAAAAACTCATTCAATATGCCCAGCACGTTTGGAAATGCACTGGTACGGACGACGAACTGGTGGCAGCGGCCATTCAAAAAACCGCCGATTTTTACGAGTCGTTGCAAATTCCGACCAAAGCCAGTGTCTATAATGTGGGGCCAGATAGTGTTCAAGAAATTGTGAAACGATTTACTGCAAGAGGCATGAATTTTGGGGAACGTGCCGACATTACGCCCCAAGTAGTAGGTCAGATTTTGGAAAGAAGCATTGCCTAAGAGTTTGGTTCGGTTGCGCAAAGCGATGAATAACTAAAAATTTACCGCTATTTTTGCGCAATCGAACCAAAATCTCTTTGCTGGCTTTGAAAATACCCCAAATCTCCATTGTTGCCCCGCTTTACAACGAAACGGAGTCTTTTCCGCACCTTGTAGAACGGCTCAATAAGCTCATGGACAGCCAACCGCTGGCCATTGAAGTGGTGCTGATAGACGACGGCAGCCGCGACAACACCCCACTGCTGATGCGCCAATTGGCGCTGCTCGACCCACGCTACCACTGCGTTTTTTTGTCCCGCAATTACGGCCATCAACTGGCTCTTTCGGCGGGTTTGGCTGCTGCTCGTGGCACAGAGGCCTTGTTTATCATTGACGGCGACCTGCAAGACCCGCCCGAATTGCTCCCCGAATTTTACAAAAAATACCAAGAAGGCTTTGACGTGGTGTATGCCGTGCGGCGAAAGCGCAAAGAAAGTGCCATCAAGCGGCTGGGTTATTATTTGTTTTACCGAACACTCAAAGCCATTTCTTACGTAGAAATTCCGCTCGATAGCGGCGACTTTTCGCTCATTAGCCGCCGCGTGGCCGATGTGATGAACCAAATGCCCGAAGAAAGCCGTTTTTTGCGCGGAATGCGCTCGTGGGTGGGTTTCAAACAAACGGGCTACGAATACGAACGCAGCGAACGCGTAGCGGGCGAGTCCAAATATTCGTTCAAGCAATTGTTTGGTTTGGCCTACAACGGCATCTTCAATTTTAGTGAATTTCCCATTCAGTTCATGGGGCGTGCAGGCATTACCGCTATCAGTGTTGCCTTGATTTATTTGGTAATTACGCTGGCCAAAAGGCTATTTTTTGGTACAGTTATCGAAGGTTTTACGGCGTTGCTTTTTGTAATTGTATTGTTTAGTGGCGTACAATTGCTCGCCTTAGGCATTATTGGTGAATACGTTCTTCGCATTTTCTTCCAGTCAAAAGGCCGCCCGTTGTTTATTGTAAAAGAAAAAATTGTAGAATGCCAAATAACAAATAACAAATAACAGACAGCAAATCTGCTTCATAATTATTTGCAAATGTTTCATATTAAGTACTTACTCGTAATTGTTTGTAATTATAGTAATTTGTTGTAATTGTTTGTTTATCAATTTGTTATTACCAAATTACCCTTTATTACAAATCAAAAATAATATAAACTATTTTTGACCAACTACTTACTCAGATTAATTAACGATTCTATAACCCTGCGCTTTAGCGTAGGGTAAACCACAAAAACACAACTCTTACGGGTCTTTGGCCCTGAAATAAGTCAAGGCCAAAGACCTAAAATGTCTTTTTTGCGCTTCATCCACCCTAAAGACTGAGGGTAAAAGATTTGGTGCGGAAGCTCTATTTTAAATGTATGAATCTACCCATTTTATTATTTACGAATTACTAAACTACAAATCTCAAACTCTGTGCTTTTTAATTCTATTCAATTTTTGTTCTTTTTTGTGGTGGTTACGCTGGCCTATTATCGGCTGGGGTGGAACGGGCGTTGGTTGCTGTTGTTGTTGGCGAGTTGCTATTTTTATTTGGTTTTTAAACCCGTTTTCATTCTCATTCTGTTTCTAACCATCGTCATAGACTACGTGGCGGGCATCTGGATTGAGCAAAGCGAAGGCCGAAAACGCTGGTGGTTGCTGGTTATCAGTATTATTTCCAACGTCGGTATTTTGGCTTTTTTTAAGTACTTCGATTTTGCCGTCGAAAACCTCAACAAAGTATTTTTCAACTTAAATTTGGGCATTGGGCTGCCCCACTTAAACGGCCTACTACCGCCACAAATAGCCGAATACATGAGCGAGGCGGGGCGGGTTATTTTGCCCATTGGCCTTTCGTTTCACACATTTCAGGCCATGAGTTATACCATCGAAGTATATCGTAAAAACCAAAAAGCCGAGCGGCATTTCGGCATTTACGCGCTCTACGTCATGTTTTACCCGCAGCTGGTGGCGGGGCCCATTGAGCGTCCTCAGAATGTGTTGCCACAGTTTCACGAATATTTTGCCTACGACTGGGAAAACGTCAAAGCGGGACTGATGCGCATGGCTTTTGGTTTTTTTAAGAAGGCTGTCATCGCCGACCGCCTCGCCCTCATGGCTGGCCCCGCCTACGAGCAACCCGGAGAACACAACGGACTGACGTTGCTGGTGGCTACGTTTTTTTACACTTTCAGAATTTACTGCGACTTTTCGGGTTACTCCGACATTGCGCTGGGAGCTGCCCAAGCGATGGGTTTTAAGCTCATGGAAAACTTCAAAACACCCTATATTTCGCGCTCCATTGCCGAGTTTTGGAACCGCTGGCACATTTCGCTCTCTACTTGGTTTCGAGATTATTTGTACATTTCAATGGGGGGTAATCGGCGGGGCGAGGCGCGGGCTTACTTCAATCGCATCACCGTGTTTTTGGTAAGTGGCTTGTGGCACGGCGCGAGTTGGAACTTTGTGATTTGGGGCGGGTTGCACGGTTTTTACCTCATTGGCGCTTCACTACGCGACAAATGGCAGAAAAAATTGAATATTCAAATGCCTTCGGCAGCTTGGTATGGGTGGCTGCAAGGCTTGCTTACGTTTGGGCTGGTGATGCTCACGTGGGTATTTTTTGCGGTAGGAGGCCAATCTGACGGTGGCAGCGTGCAGGAGTCGGTGTTGATTCTAAAAAAAATAGCGCGGTTGTCTTTTTCTGACCCCATTCAGTCGGCTTTGAAACCCGCCGAAATGTGGTTTTGTGTGCTACTTATTGCCATTTTGATGCTAAAAGAACACTTTTACTTTTATATTTCAACCCGCCGAAACTGGTCTTTTTTCGCGTTATTTATTTTTCTTGCGGTAGTTTGTTATTTTTTCGGGGTTTACAATTCTAAGCAGTTTATTTATTTTCAATTTTGAAAAAATACAGCCATGAAGAAACAGATAAACACACAAAATCAAAAAGTGAAACTAACCCAATTGTTCAAAGAATTTTTTGACAGCGAAAAGGCAGGTGGCTTAATTTTGATAGCTTGTACTATTTTTTCACTGATACTTGCCAACTCTGATTTGGGAGGCCACTACCACCAACTTTGGCAAATACAATTTGTAGGCCACAGCATAGGGCATTGGGTCAATGATGGGCTAATGACGATTTTCTTTTTGCTAATTGGGTTAGAATTAGAAAGAGAAGTTTATCAAGGAGAACTTTCTAATCTAAAAGATGCATTGTTGCCCCTGTTTGGGGCATTGGGGGGTATTGTAGTTCCAGCGGGCATTTTTTTAATGTTTAATTTTGGAACGGCAACCCAGTCGGGAGCTGGCATTCCGATGGCCACCGACATTGCTTTCGCACTCGGCATCTTATCGCTGTTGGGCAATAAAGTACCCGCTTCTCTCAAAGTATTTTTGACTGCATTGGCCGTAATAGACGACTTGGGAGCAATCACCATTATTGCCCTGTTCTACACAAAAACCATATTTTGGACAAATCTATTTGCAGCGTTGGCCATATTTGCGGCACTTTTAATATCTAACAGACTGAAAATCAGAAATTTATTATTCTATTTAGTTGGTGGCGTGGCCATGTGGTATTTTATGTTGAATTCGGGCGTTCATGCTACCATCACGGGTATTTTGTTGGCATTTGCTATTCCTTTTGGCAACGGAGACGAAAAATCAACCTCTTACATTTTACAACATTTTCTGCACAAACCAGTCGCATTTGTCATTTTGCCCATTTTTGCATTAGCCAATACGGCCATCGTTTTCGATCAAAATATAGGGCGTACTTTATTGGAAAATTATAGTTTAGGAATTGGCCTCGGATTGATTGTGGGCAAGCCATTGGGTATTTTTCTGTGTGCTTACCTGGCTGTACAACTTGGACTCTGTAAACTTCCGACGGATTTAAACTGGAAACTAATTTTGGGGGCGGGTTTTTTGGGTGGAATTGGGTTTACGATGTCCATTTTTATTACTCTACTGGCGTTTAACGACGAATCTATCATCAACAATGCCAAATTGGTTATCTTATTTTCATCGTTAATAGCGGGATTTTTAGGATTTACAACACTAAAATTAACGTTAAAAAAACAAAGAAACTGACATGGTTTGTTTTCCCAATGCCAAAATAAATATTGGTTTACAGATTATTGAAAAACGTACCGATGGCTTTCATAACCTTCAATCGTGCTTTTATCCAGTGGGTTGGAGCGACGTGTTGGAGGTCATTCCTGCCCAACAATTTGGTTTTTCTTCGTCAGGTTTGGCCATTCCAGGCAATGCCGACGGCAATTTGTGTGTCAAAGCCTACCAACTACTTCAACGCGACTTTGACCTAACGCCCGTGCAAATACACTTGCTCAAAATAGTACCCATTGGGGCGGGTTTGGGTGGTGGCTCGGCCGATGCTGCTTTTGCACTCAAGCTCTTGAACGATTTTTATGCGTTGAATCTCACTTCCGATGTCTTAGAAAACTACACGCGGCAATTGGGCAGTGATTGTGCTTTTTTTGTGCAGAACAAACCCCAATTTTGCTTTGAAAAAGGCGACCAATTTGCCGATATTGAACTCAATTTGAAGGGCAAGTTTATTGTGTTGGTTTACCCCAATTTGCACATTTCTACTGCTGAGGCTTACGCGGGCATACGCCCACAAGCTGCCCAAGCCAATCTAAATGAAGTGCTAAAAATGCCCCTAACTGCTTGGCGCGAGTTGGTAAAAAATGACTTTGAAAATCATCTTTTTTTTAAATATCCGCTTTTGGCGCATCTCAAAACCCAGCTTTATGAGCAAGGAGCCAGCTACGCCAGCATGACAGGCTCTGGTTCAACCATTTACGGTATTTTTGAAGAAGCCCCCGATTTACAAAACCTTTTCGATGCTTACACAGTTTGGAAAGGAGAACTATTTTAAAAATGAAACCTACCCAAACGCCCGAAAATCCTTTTACCAAGCGCCGTGAGCCTTTCAATTTTATGCTTTGGTTGGGCATAGCGGGCAGTGTTTTGGCTTTTTTGGTACTATTGGGAGCATATTTATTGCGGAAAACACGCCCCAATTGGAGCGACGTGCCACTGCCCGATTTATTTTGGATTAGTACGGCTGCCATTACGTTGAGCAGTTTTACGCTGCACGCGGCCAATCGCGCATTGCGCACCGAGCTTTTTCCACACTATCGGGTTTTGATAAGCACTACACTTGGGTTGGGTATTTTGTTTGTAGTACTTCAATTGCTGGGCTGGAAAGAACTCATTGACGCGGGTATTTCTACCACCAATAATTCCTCCGTTGGCTTTATTTATTTAATTTCAGGGCTGCATATTCTGCATATTTTGGGTGGTATTGCAGTGTTAGGTTGGGCTTTTTATCAATCGCTCAAAAACTTCTCTTACGTTGATTCTTTTGTGTTTAGCGTCAATCCGCCCAATCAACTCAAAATCAAGCTCATTACCGTTTATTGGCACTTTGTAGATGTGCTTTGGCTGGGCTTGTTTGGCTTTTTATTGCTGCAACGGGCGTAATTTTTGGTAAAAATCAAGCAGTTTTTGGGCTTCGTTTGGCCAATTATACATCGCTTCCACGGCCGTGCGTCCACGTTTTCCCTGATTTCTTGCTTCTTCGGGGTGTTCAATGAGCCATTTTAGGGTTTCGGCCAGTTGGGAGGCATTGTCGGGAGCAATGCAAAAGCCGCACCGTTGCGTTTCTACGATTTGTTGGTAAAGTTCAAAATTTGAAGTAACCACGGGCAGCCCCAACGCCATGTAGTCAAACAATTTGGTAGGATATGAGTCGGGGTAATCGCCGATGGGTTTGAGCAGCGCAATACCCGCCACCGCACTTTGGGCGTGCGCAAAAGCCACTCGCTGCGACACGTAGCCGTGAAAAACCAAGTGCTGGCGCACGGCGGCGTAGTGCGGGAGTTGCTCTAACTGTGTTTGAGTAAGGTTGAGCTTGCCGAATAGGTGCATTTTGAGGTCGGGGTAGGTACTTTTGAGCAAAGCCAACGCATTGATAATGGTGTCTAACGAACGCTCCAAACTAATGACTCCCGCGTAAAAAAAAGTAGGTGAATTAGGATTGGGAAGCGGCAATGTTGTCCAAGTTAAGTCGGCAAAATTTTGGATAACAGCGTGGGGTTTGGTCAAATTTTGATACTCGTTCAAATAGGCTTTTTCGGTAAAAACGCAATAGAAAAAACGCCGCGCTTGGTGGTCAAAAAATCGAAAAAAATATTGAAAAAGCCAGCCTTTATTATGGGTTTTAAAGGCCATTTTTTTGTACAAATTCTCCTGCACTTCATAAACTACTTTTGCCCCTAAACATCTGAATACAAAGGCCAAAGGCAGCAGTTCGGCCACGAAAATATGCACAATCTGGGGTCTTATTTTTATAAATTGCCACAATGCCATCGGGTGTACCAACAGCAAACGCCAAACCAAATACTTAAAAAAAGGCAAAGGTTGCCAACATACGTCGTAGTGCGTGGCCAACGCAGGGGCTATTTTTCCCGCAATGCGGGGGTCGTTGGGAGGATGAACAGTGCTAAGAAGAAGAACGCGCGGTTGGGGGTGCAATGGTAAGTGGTAAATGCGTAAGTGGTAAGTGCGTAAGTGGTAAATGCGTAAGTGGTAAGTGCGTAAGTGGTAAATGGTCAATTTTTAGGGCAGCCACAGCCGTTTTTTTTGCGAAATAGCCCCCACATAAACCCCTTTTTTTTGCGATATCCTTTGCGTTTGCGCAGGGTGGTTTGCTCAGATTTAGCACTCAAAGTAGCCAATGAGGCGACGTTCTTGGCTTCGACGGTATCGTTGGTAAGTGGCACCAATACGGCGGCGAGCAACAAAACACAAAGTAGCTTTTTCATTTTTTTGAACAATATTTAGTACAAAAGTAAAACGAAAAACGGTTTGTTTTAGCATACTGCCAACCCAAACCGTTTTTTTGATGCACACATTTTCTGTTTTTTTACCAACGTCGCCGTCCACCGCCTCGGTTATAGTTGCGGTCGTTGCCTCCTCGGCGGCCATAAGAACGCGGCGGAGGGCAGTAGCGCGGGCGTACCACCACTACGGGCGGCGGCACAATGCGCACGTAAGGGCGCGGCGCATAATAACGGGGTGCGGCGTAATAATTGGGGCGGTAGCCGTAGCCACCACGGTATGCCACGCAGCTACTGGCCAGCAAAGCTACGGCCAAATAAAATACATAAATTAGGTTTCGGGTTTTCATGGGCTTTTGTGTTCAAAGTGTTACCAATAAAACGACTTTTCAATTGTTTTAGTTTACAAAAAGACAACTAAAAATAAGGCACTGTATCAAGACAAAATTACCCCTGAAAGTATCAAGGCGGGTTTTGAAGCCAAAGTAGCCAGCGGCGAAATCAACAAGTGGTACGTACCCGACCGACCGCAGCGGCGTTCTTTCCAGAACGCCGCTTTTGTTTCTTAGGCTTGTGGCTCAGCAGGAGCAGCAGGCTTGCTTTTGAAGCCATCGAGCAGTTCTTGTAACATTCGCTCGGCTTCGGGGCTAAACTGTTTGAGGGCATCTGAGCCTTGCGTTTTGAGTTGCTCAAAATACTCGGGCATTTTGTCCAGAGCACCCTCCGCTTCGCTTTGCAAGTCGCCCGCTTTGGTTTTGAGTTCTTCAAACATTTTTTCTCCTTCTTCGGTTTGCAAGTATTTGTGCAGGGCTACTCCAGCAGCAGCACCCAGTACAAAAGTGGCTAAGTGTTTGGCATTTACCATGATATTGTGCGTGTTTTGGTTTGGAACGAAAGGTAGCAGAACAAACCATCAAAATCAAAAACTTTATGATGATTGGTCAAATTACTAAGCCCAAACCTTGTTTGGTTTGTTGAGTGAACGGTGTGCAAGCCACCTCCCACATTGCCCTATACGTGCAAGCCCTTGACTGCGATTTTCATGTTGCAAAAGCTCCACGGGCCTGTCATAACAAACTACTCCAATTTACACACCCAAGAACTGTCTAACTCCATCTTAGTTGAAAATTGCCCGAGCTTACTGCCGTATTATCCGAATGGCTGTTTGAAAGCCATCGGCCTGCATAACGCAAAGATAGGGCCCTGATGCCAGCGCCGTACCATCAATTTCAACGGTGTGGGTGCCAGTCATGGTAAAACCTTGGTACACGGTCTGTACTAAGCGGCCAGTTAAATCTACCAACTTAATGGCTACCGTACTTTCTCGGGGAAGTGTAAATTTAACCAGCGATTTATCACTAAACGGATTGGGCAAGTTGGTTAGTTCATAGCCTGCGCCAGGCTCTTCAAACTCGGCTACTGCCACGCGTGCACCCGATGTGTTCAGAGGTAGTCCCCGGTGCAAATCGGTGCCAGCTTTGGCCCAGTAAGCACCGATACCGTTGTTGGTGCCCAGCACAAAAAACACGTAATTGCCGCTGGCATCAGCCCGGTAGCAGATATCTCCCGTGCGATTGGGGTTGGGGTTAATGCCTAAGTTAGGTGTTCGCCCGTAAATATTGGTGGTAGTGGTGGTGGCCAACCCCGAAGCTCCATTTCTAAAAATCAAACCTTGATTGACGGTACCAGTCTGTTTAGATTCAAACAGTCCGAGCCAGCGGTTAGCCGTAGCCCATGTAGTAATAGCACTCGCCTCTGATGCGCCCACAGCAGTGGGTAGGGTGGCCAGCACTTGGCCTGTGGCATTAACCTGAATGGGCTGAATACCGAAACCACTTAGCAGGTACCCCTCATTGCCCAACCCTAAGGGCGCAGCCTCGACTATTGAGCCTAAGTTAGTGCGCCCTTGTACCGTAATCACCGTGGGCGTTTGGTTGAAAGTGCCATCGTTATTCATTGACCACCGTAGAATTTTATTGCTTTGCGCTGCTGCCGCAACTACGATGGCCGTTCGGTTAGCAATATTACCAATGACGCTCAAGCCGTCGCCCAACCGAAGAGCTGCGCCCGTGTAAGAAATTGCCAGCGTGGGTGTGGCTCCCTCGCTATCCCACAAATATACTTTAAACGCATCTTGCTGTGCATTTACGGTGAGGTTAGCGGCCAGTATTTTAGAATCCCAAGAGGATTCCACATCGTTGAGTGCGAAAGTACCACCCGCAATACCCGTTGTATTGAGCTGGCCTACATCGGTTCCAGTTCGCCAGTCGAGCATCCGAACAGTGGGTTGTCCTGACCGCGATACGACGTACAGTTTGTTGTTTCCATAAGCCATGCCACGTTCGGTGTTGCCACTTGTACTAAACCAAGCGGGTGTGTTTGCCGTGCGGGCCGTGCGTTCCCAGAGGGTTTCAAATGGCCCAGTGGGCGTGGGAGCGGGCGTGAGCCCTTGAAACCGGCGCATCAGGCCAGTCATTTTTTCAATAGTAACAAATTCTACTTTGCTGCCCAGAGTGGGGTCGGCTTTCACACGACGTATCACATCTTCCAGCATATCCAGCGACATATCGGCGTTGCCTGGTGAGACACGGTTGGCAAAATCATCTTGGCGCATCCGCTGATAACCACCAATCAGAAATGATGGGGTAGTGCGAGGTCTCAGCAAGCCCAGAATACGGTCGGCCATGGCCTGATTAGACGTGGTATTGCCGTAGAAAGTAGGGTTGGTTTCGCCTGGGCGGGCGTGGTTGAAGAACAGTTGATTTTCGGGTGAGGTGTAAGGCACCTGAAAAGGTAGGTTAGGCTCAAATAGATAGGTAGCACCAGGCACGCCCGAGTCGCGGTTAAACTGCGATAGGCGGGTCATGTTGTAGTTGTTGGACATGGGAACACCCCGGTAGCTGAACGTGGTGGTGGGGGCATAGTGCTTGTAGGCGTAAATATCGTTAACTTTAAACTTGGTCATCAGTCGCTTAGCTTCGGCCACGGCCGCAGCGCGGCTTTCGGCAGGCAGTATATCGGTGTAAGTGTAGCCCAAGGGCGACAAAACGGCCGCAAAGCCATCGTTGGCCGTGGCGGTTTCCATGTAGTAGTTGGCCACAAAGGGACAATCGTCCATCAGAGTTAAGTTGAGACCCCAAGTTACGGGTACAGCCCCGCGTTTGGCCGACAGCCAGGCTCCGCTCTGAAAACCAATGCACCAGTTGCCCGAATCACCTTCTGTGCCAATAACCACTACATAGTGTTTGCTTCGATCCAGTACCACCGACGAATAATCCTGCACCAGCGAGGGGCGGTTGTAGGTACTGGGCGGGGTTGGAAATGTACCATGAAAAGAAAGGTTTCCAATAAGAATGGGCTGAAACGTAGCCCCGAAAGTAGCAATCCACTGCACAATAGGTTCGGGCCATAGCCAGCCATATACCCGGAAAAGGCCATTGAAGTTTTTGGTGTGCAGATATTTAAACGTGTTTTCTAAGATGGTTGCTTTCCAAGGTGCGAATTGGTTAAAATCCAGATCATCAGGCCCCGCCACGTTGGTTTGAAACATGCGGTGCTGCACAGCAATATCGCAGAGTTCGCGGCAGTAGAATCGTTTCGGGTTACAGCGCGGCAAAATTGTTTTCACTGCCCAAGTAAGGAGTGTCTCGTAGTTGGCATCGTTGGTAGCCGAGGCATTATTCCAAGCATTACCTGTTTCAATTCGACCTGAAACAACAACTGGGCTATCGCCATCATAAACATCAACCACCTGCAAGTTTGTTGTTACCGACAAGCCCAGGGCAGTTGCAGTGGCCGGTGAACAGGGCAGCCTGTTAGTCAACCCGCCCAGCATACCAGCGTATTCAGCCTGCCACAGAACCCGGTCTTTAGAATGGTTCGCAATGGTTTTGGAGCCGTCGTAGGTAATCGCTCCGTTAATAAAAGGACGAAAGCGATTGACCAGTTCAGCCATCGTATTTATTTCTTCAAAAACTACATTACCCCGAGTCTTATAGAGCAACTCGAATTGCTCATCGGTCTGATTGTAAGACCAGTTCTCGTACACATTGCGCAGGTACAGCCGAGCCGTATCCCGGTTTACAATGCCAGCCAATGTTACGGCCATGTATTTGTCTTCGGGAGTTAGCCCACCCGTAGGACTATATACTACCGCGCGGTAGGGCTGCTGTGCCAAAATGGTTGAGTAACGACCCGCCACAAGGCTAATCAACAGAAAGAAAGCGAGAAAATTCAGTAAACGATTTTTCATATAATAATCTTTACAGGTTAGAAAAAATAGGTTCTCTGACAGTTTTTGTGGAGTTAGCATGATATGGCTAAAACCCTTAATTTTAAGTTTTCAAAATTGGTCATTCCAAAAGCCGTTCTTCGGACACTTCGTATGAGGTTATTTAGTCCTTCGGTTACGGCATTTGAAAGATAATTTTCAACATAATTGGCTATATATTCTTTGGTGTTTTTTAGGGTTTTTACGAATCCATCGAAGAGAGTTATCTCTTTTTTAGTCAGTTCTTCAACCCAATTATCAGTAGCTTTTATTGCCTTTTCGACGGTATCTGTATTGTCGAGAATGTGATGGAAACTTTCTCGAATGTGATAAATTTTTTCTAACATAGGACTATCCAAAAAAGCAGCATCAAGCTCGTCTAACTGTTGGTCAGATAGGCTATGATACTGTTTGTAAAGAATCCACCGCGCGGGCGGCCCCGTTTAAGCGTTTGTAATGATCATTGTCTTTATCCGTTTTTCTTAAATCTTTGCGAAAATCATCAAGTACATTATTAAGTAATTTAGTTACATGAAAACGGCCTAATATTATTTTTGCATTAGGAAAACAGACCTTAGTTGTGGTAATGTAAGCATCCCAAAAATCGCAAGAAACATCGGTGATTTGATTGCAAAAATCCATCTCCATTTGCTTGAAATGGGCAATTAGTGTCTCTTTTTTACGATTTGGAAGAATGTCTATAATGATTCCTTTATCCAAATCTGTCAAAATACAGAGGTAATCTTTTTTACCTTTACGATGACTATGCTCATCAATTCCTAAACGCTTAACTTGTCGGTAACGCTCGGGAATATCAATCATTTTTTGGTAGTGGTACATTTATGGTGCTATTGATTTTTGGATTTGCAAGTTATAATCACAGATGAAATAAGCAATTACTCCAATGTGGTTGTCTAAATCTTTTGAAAATGATAAGGCGAGTCTAACTAAACGAGAAACTCTCTGCCTGAGTGTACAGTTAAATCTTTCTATATGGT
>REAB01000173.1 GCA_004293645.1 Cytophagia bacterium
CTATTCTGAAAGTTCAAATACTCAACAATAACTGGGATAATTGCTGGAATATTAAAAATGCAGCATAATCAGTCTATAATTTACACTAACAAATAATTTGGTATTCACTTTTTTGTTGCCGTATATTTGCAGTGTACTATTTAAGTAGTACACTAAAACACAAACAAACATGATTGAATTCAAAAATCTACAATTCAGTTATGGCCAACAGCCACTGATACACGATTTGTCGCTTCGGCTTGATGCGGGGCATGTTTATGGTCTTTTGGGTAAAAATGGCGTGGGCAAAACCACTCTTCTCAAAATGATAGCGGGGCTGGTTTTCCCCAAAAAAGGCCAACTCACAACGCTCCAACACACGCCCCAACGCCGACAGCCCTCGTTGTTGTCGCAGTTGTATTTTGTGGCCGACGATGCCCATCTGCCCAACGTTTCGGCGCGGACTTTTGCGCGGACTTACGGCGGTTTTTATCCGCTTTTTGACCAAGCGCAATTTTTGAACTACCTCCGACAGTTTGAAGTTGAGGCCGATCAAAAACTGGGAAACGCATCGTATGGGCAGCGCAAAAAGGCAATTATTAGTTTTGCTTTGGCTACCAACGTGCCGTTGTTGCTCATGGACGAACCCACCAACGGGCTGGATATTCCGTCCAAAAGTACGTTTCGGCAGCTGGTGGCGGGCATGGCTACGCCTGAGCGGTGCTTCATCATTTCGACGCACCAAGTACGCGATTTAGACAGTTTGATAGACAGCGTGCTGATGCTCCACGACGGTAAAATAACCTACCAAGAAGACCTCAACGCGCTGGCCGAAACGGGCGAACAACCTAATTTGGAGATATTGTTTCAAAAAGTAATTCAAAATCATTAAAACCATGAACAACACATTTGACCTTCGACGTTTTGGGTTGTATGCCCGCAAAGAATTGAGCGAAAATTGGAAGCCCATGGCGTTGAGTATGGTGGCGGTAACGGTCATAATATGCCACCACATTTATCAAGAATGGCAGTCCGTCCATGATATTAATTATAAAGGTAACTACACCGTCAAAATAGCCTCGTCGCTTGGCGTTTGTGTTATCTTGGGCATACTTTTAGCTTCCAGCTTTGTTTGGAAAGCATTTTCTGATAAAAAAGACACTTTTGCAGCCTTGACATTACCCGTTTCATTGCCCGAGCGTTTTTTGTTAGCTTGGCTCATTGCTATTCCAATTCCTACAATTGTTGTTAGTGCCATTTCCCAAATTTTATGGCGCATTGTTAGGCATCCTTCACGATGCAGTTTACAGTTTTAGAAAAAAAAAGGAGGAGAGTGAGCAAAAAGAAGTAATTTAGTTTTTCTACAAATCAAAAGACTTA
>REAB01000021.1 GCA_004293645.1 Cytophagia bacterium
ATAATTATTTCTATCTGTGCCATTTTATTGAGGGTTAATATATTTCCTCAAAATTAATAAATCTCCTATATTACCAGTCTATAATTTACACTAACCAAAAATTTCTCTTTTTTTATAAAATAGTGCCATATTAGCAATCCGATAATTACAACGCTTTTTTGAATTACTTCAATTTAGGCGTTTGAATCTCGAAAATCCGCACGCTGTTTTCGCTCATTTGAATTGGTACACCCGTGTCCGCTTCTACGGTGAGGGTTTGGGGGTGGTGAAAAATCTCTTTTAACGCGTATTTTCCGGTGGCCGACAGCCCCATTGTTTCCCAAGCATGAGCGGGTATTTGGAGGGTTGTTTGCGCGCCCTGCTGTAAGTCAAAATTGCAAACAATTAGGAGTTTCTGCTTGGCACTGTGCCGCAGATAAGTGTACATTTTGGTGCTATTGTAGCCATTTGTTTGGCCATTGGCGTATTGCAAATCGTAAAATGCCCCGTTTCTGATGGCATCGCTTTTGTTGGTAAGTTTGAGCAAATCGGCATAAAAACCACGCAGATTTTTTTGCGCTGGGCTGAGTTTACCGCCGTCAAACTGACCGCCGTTTACCCAAGCTTGGTATTCTGGCACGCCCCAATAATCAAACATTGTAGTGCGGCCGTCTTCGCCCGAAAATCCTTCGGCTACGGTTGGATTTACGCCTACTTCTTGTCCAAAATACAGCATCAACGGCCCCGTATGAAGCGTGGCAGATACCACCATGGCTGGAATGGCATAAAACGGGTTGTTGGCAAAATATTTGGAAGCAATGCGCTGTTCGTCGTGGTTTTCTAAAAACCGCAACATTCGGTTGGCAAATTCGCCCGATTCTTGCTGCCACACCCGCGTAATGTCGGCGGTGTTGCCTTGGCCTTCCATGAGGCGGCGCAGCGCGTCGTAAAGCCCCACTTTGTCGTAGAGATAGTCAAATTTGCCCTTGAAAAGATAGTTGGCGTACTCGGCGGGATTGTAGATTTCGGCAATAAAGATGACATCGGGCTTGGCTTTTTTGATTTCAGGAATCACCCAGCCCCAAAACTCCGCAGGCACCATTTCGGCCATGTCGCACCTAAAACCATCTACGCCTTTGTCGGCCCAATAGCGCAAAATATCGCGCATTTTGAGCCACGTACTCGGAATAGGGTCAAGGTGCTTGGTGCGGCCATTTTGGTAGTCTATGCCGTAGTTGAGTTTAATGGTTTCAAACCAATCATTGATGCTGGGTTTGGCCACAAAAACGTCGTTTCCAGTAGCTTTGGCGGGGTTTTCGAGGTACGGAACAGCCGCAATACCTGGCGGAATTGGCACGTTGTCGGGTACAGAAAAAGCCTGATTGGGCAAATAATAAAAATTATTTTGGGCATCAAATTGGCCGTTTTTATTGTCGTCTTGCCCAAAATCGCGCACACCTTTGGGCTTCATATCCGACTGATATTGCCGCGCCACGTGGTTGGGTACGCAGTCAATCAGCACTTTCAACCCGGCCTTGTGCGACCGCGCCACCAAGGCTTCAAACTCTTGCATGCGATTGGCCACATTGACCGCCAAATCAGGATTGACATCGTAATAATCTTTGATGGCGTAGGGCGAGCCTGCAATGCCTTTTACCACGTATGGATTATCTTTTGAAATACCTTGGGCCGAGTAGTCGGTCATGGTGGCATGTTCAATGATACCCGTAAACCACACGTGCGAAATTCCGAATTTTTTAAGTTCGGCGAGGGCTTTGTCAGACACATCATTCATTTTTCCGACTCCATTTTCGTCGCGGTTGCCGTAAAATTTATTGGTTGTGTTCAGATTGCCAAACAGGCGGGTGTAGATTTGGTAAACAACGAGTTTATCGGATTGTGGGGTGTTCATTCGGGGTTTTGTTGGAGGTGATGGCTGGGCTATTGCGCTCATAAAGAGCGCGTTGAAGCACAAAAAAAGAATGATTGACAAAAAACGTTTCATTGGTTTGGGGCTTAGTAGCTCTCAAAAATACGCCGATTGATTGGTATTTGCAAAAGCCCAACGGCCTATCCGCTCACACTTCGCCAACTGGCCGCAGATGCGTTAGTTTTCTTACTCATTTATGCACTTCGGCTTTGTGGCCACCCACTTTTACTTCCCTTCGGCCAATTTGAGGCAGTCTTCGAGCGTCAATTCTGAGGGTTCTACGTCTTTTGGGATTTTGACGTTGCGCTTTCCCACCGAAATATACGGCCCATATTGGCCACGAAGCACTTTGACGGTGGCATTTTCGGGATATTCTCTAATAATTTTATTGCTTTCGGCTTCGCGCTTTTTGCGGATAATCTCCAACGCTTCTTCGCGGCTTACGGCTTGCAAATTCATGCCTTTGGGCAGTGAGTAATACTTGCTGTCGTGTTTGAGATAAGGTCCAAATTTGCCCGAACCCGTCGTAATGGGGTTGCCTTCCAGCTCGCCCAAGCCGCCTGGCTCGCTGGCCAAGTCGCCGCGTTTGAGGCGAATCACGCCGATACAACGCTCACTGTCAATGGTATAGGGGTCGTCTTCTTTGTCTAACGAATAAAATTTCTCATCAAACTTGACGTACGGGCCGTATTTTCCTGCGCCTACTATCATGGCTTTTTCTTCAAAAAAACCTACTTCGCGGGGCAATGTAAACATCGTCAGGGCTTCTTCGAGGGTAATTGATTCGAGTAGTTGGCCTTTTTTGATGTCCGAATAGCGCGGTTTGGGGTCGGTAGAACCTGCTTCTATGTTTTCGCCAATCTGCACGTAAGGTCCAAATTTCCCCATTTTGGCGTACACCATTTTGCCCGTGGCGGGGTCAATGCCCAGTTCGCGGCTGCTGCTTTTGCTCATTATGCCCTTTTGGCCGCCTACTTCCTCTATTTTTTGGTGGAATCCCTGATAAAAACCATCAATCATTTTTTGCCAAGAGAGTTTACCATCGGCAATGTCGTCAAATTCTTTCTCAACATTTACGGTAAACGAAAAATCAACGACATTGGGAAACATTTCTACCAAAAAATCGGTAACAATAACGCCTGTGTTGGTCGGAAATAGCTTGGCTTTTTCGGAGCCAAAGGTTTCTTTGTTTACACTTTCTTTGATTTGGTCGTTTTGCAACACCATTTCTTTAAACTGCCGCTCTTGGCCAGGGCGGTCTTCTTTGAGAACGTACTCGCGTCTGATAATCGTAGAGAGGGTAGGGGCGTAGGTAGAAGGCCGCCCAATGCCCATTTCTTCCAATTTTTTTACTAAACTGGCCTCGGTGTAGCGTGCCGAAGGGCGCGAAAACCGCTCGGTGGCTTTGAGGTTGTTTAAATCAACAATTTGCCCCACGCTGATGGGCGGCAACATGCCTTTGGTGTCTTCCTCTTCGTCGTCTTTCGATTCTAAATAAACCTTCAAAAAGCCGTCAAATTTTATCACTTCGCCCTGCGCTACGAGTTCTTCGGGTGTGGTAGAGATGCCAATGGTGGCAATGGTGCGTTCCAGCTGGGCATCGGCCATTTGCGAGGCAATGGCGCGTTTCCAAATGAGTTCGTAGAGGCGTTGCTCGTTGCGGTCGTTGCCTGCTTGGGCGGTGGCAAAGTCGGTGGGGCGAATGGCTTCGTGGGCTTCTTGCGCCGACTCCGACTTGGTTTTAAAAACTCTTTGGTAGTGATAATGCGCCCCGTACTCGCTCGTAATCTGGTTTTTGGCTTTTTCGAGGGCTTCTTCCGAAAGGTTTGTCGAGTCGGTTCTCATGTACGAAATCTTGCCAGCTTCGTAGAGTTTTTGGGCCAGCGTCATGGTTTGCGACACCGAAAAGCTGAGCTTACGCGATGCTTCCTGTTGCAACGTAGAAGTGGTGAAGGGCGGCGCAGGTGTTTTCTTGGCGGGTTTTACTTCCAAGTTTTTGATGGTAAAAGTAGCCCCCTTGCAGCGTTCCAAAAAAGACTTGGCTTGTGCTTCTGCTTCAAAGTTTTTGGGTAGCTCGGCCACCAGCACTTTGCCGCCGTCTAAGTTGAACAAAGCCACAATCTTGAACGACGATTTGGCATTGTGGGCATCTATTTCGCGCTCGCGCTCTACCACCAGCCGCACTGCCACCGACTGCACCCGCCCCGCCGAAAGGGCCGTTGTGCCACCCGCTTTTACTTTTTTCCAAAGCACGGGCGAGAGTTCGTACCCCACCAAACGGTCAAGAATGCGCCGTGCTTGTTGGGCATTTACCAAGTCCAAATCAATGGTTCGGGGGCTTTGAATGGCCTTTTGAAGCGCTGTTTTGGTAATTTCTCGAAACACAATGCGTTTGGTGTTGCTGCCCAAACCCAATGCTTCGTTTAAGTGCCACGAAATGGCCTCGCCCTCGCGGTCGTCGTCGGTAGCGAGCCAGACTTCTTCCGAGGCTTTGGCCAGCTTTTTTAGCTCATTAATCACCTTTACTTTATCGCTCGTGATTTCGTAGGCAGGTTTGTAGCCATTGGCAACGTCAATACCAAGGTCTTTTTCGGGCAAATCGCGCACGTGGCCAAAACTGGATTTGACGGTAAAATCTTTGCCTAAATAACCTTCGATGGTTTTGGCTTTGGCAGGCGACTCAACAATTACTAAATTTTTGGACATTCGGGGTGGTGGGGAAATGAATTAAAATTTTTGATACTAATAAATCACTTGTGGCTATGACAACGCTATAAGTGATTCTAATTTTTGAGACAATAAAGGCCGTTTTTTGGCGGTGCTTAAATCGGAATACGGAAAAGACACCAAAACTATTTCGCGTTGATTATACATGGCCCCAAGCACTTGGTTTATCATTCCAAACTTGACTCATGGTGCCTTGCGATAAATCGTCGGTAAAGTTGCCCATGTACAAACCGTATTTCTCTTGATAGAGTAAATCAATTAATTTGTCCATTTTTTTCATCAAATCACTATTTTTCAACAAGGCAAGTTCTTCTTGCAGTTGCTGATATTGTGATAACGGTAGTTGTATAGTTTCCATTTTTGATGCTTGGTGGAATGTTAGATACAATAACTCTGAACGCCAAATATAGGGCAGTTTTTGCATAAACAAACTTTTAATGGGGGCATAATGTTGCCAAAGTGTCCATATAAATTCAAAATTTGTATCTTTGCATTGCAAAATTCGACTCCAAATGAAGCCATACTGCGTTTTATTGTACTACCAATACGTACCCATCGAAGACCCCGAAGCCTGCCGTACTGCGCAGCACTTATTTTGCCTCGAACACAACCTGCTGGGCCGCATCATTGTGGCCTCAGAAGGGCTGAATGGCACTATTTCGGGCCTCGCTGCCGACTGCCAAGCCTACATGAATTGGCTCAAAACAGACCCCCGATTTAACACCATAGATTTTAAAATAGAAGCCCACGAGAGCCACACGTTTCAAAAATTGCACGTGCGCGTCAAAAATGAAATTGTTAATTCTGACTTACCCGTCAATCCGCTTCAACGTACGGGAGTTCACTTGGACCCCGAGGCGTTTAAAAAAATGAAAGATGACCCCGACGTGGTGCTGGTAGATATGCGCTCCAACTACGAACATTCGGTGGGAAAGTTTAAAAACGCGGTTACGTTTGAGATGGAAAACCTGCGCGAACTGCCCGACCACATGCAAGAAATAGCACACCTCAAACACAAGAAAATAATAACCTATTGCACGGGCGGTATCAAATGCGAAAAAGCCAGTGCTTATTTGCTGGAGCGGGGTTTTGAAAATGTGTATCAACTGCACGGCGGCATTATTCGGTATGGCCTGGAAGCCGAGGGCGAAGATTTTGATGGCAAATGTTACGTTTTTGACGGGCGGCTCACCACCGATGTCAATAAGGTAAATCCCGTGGTTATTTCGCGCTGCCACGTGTGCGGCACGCCTTCCGAGCGCATGGTAAACTGCGCCAACTCCGATTGCAACGCGCACTTGCCGCTCTGCGAAAAATGCGGCTGGGAAATGGACGGCACTTGCTCAGAAGCCTGTAAATGCGCCCCCAACAAACGCCCCTACGATGGCACGGGCTACTACGCCCGCAAGAGCGACCATTATTCGCCTTGGCAAGGTTTTAAAAACTTGGAGCGAGTCAAAGAGAAAACAGTTTGAGGGCTTTTGAAAAACGAAGCAACCGCAAATAAATGAAGAATCAACTTTCGCAAATTATTAAATCATCTTTTGACCCCTACTTTGAGGCACCCATTGAAATCTGGGAGTCTTTTGCTGAAAAGGGAAATATGATTGAAACCAAGAAAAATGAGGTTTTGAAGAAATATGGTGAGCGAGAGAAATATTTGTATTTTATTATTCAAGGAAGTGGAGGCATAATGCTTTACCACAACAGCAATTATTTGTGCATTGACTTGTGCTATGAAGGTAGCTTTTTTGGGGATTACTTGTCATTTACTACACATCAAACTGCTGATTTAGAGGCGATTACTTTTGAGTGCTCCCAGTTGTTTAGAATTAGTAAAGCCAATTTTCAAATGCTTTCAACTACGGATTATGGCAGGTTAATTTGCCAAATTGCTGCAGATAGCTTATTCATTCACAAACAAACGCAACAATTAGAACTATTGACCAAAACCGCTGAACAACGGTACGTAGGGATGTTAGACAAACAACCTATGATTGTGCAGCGTACCCCAAACAAACACATAGCTTCATACTTGGGAATCACTCCCGAAAGCTTTAGCAGGATTAGAAAGAAAATTAGCTAAAAGTCATTTCTTACCTTATGATATGTTTTTTTGAGTAGTGAATAATCAATTTTGTGCCGAACTTAAAATAGCACAAAATGAAAATTTATTTATTAACAGCATTATTAATTGTCATCTCACGAGTCGCTTCTGCACAAGAATACATAACAGAAGGTAAAAACAGGCTAAATTTTGCCAAAACGTATCTCGAAATTGGCGGACAGTACTCAACATCTTTTTTGGGCAAAAAAATCCTTCCCGATGGCTCTACTAAGAGCTTTGAAAATGCGCCATCAATTGCTCCATACTTGAGTCTTGGGTAGTGGTACATTTATGGTGCTATTGATTTTTGGATTTGCAAGTTATAATCACAGATGAAATAAGCAATTGCTCCAATGTGGTTGTCTAAATCTT
>REAB01000022.1 GCA_004293645.1 Cytophagia bacterium
CTACTAAACATGCCGAACAGGTTAAATACCCAATGACAAAACAGTATGACTCCCAACCACAAAATTATATTCTCTTGCTACAAAACTACGATGACAAAATATCACCCCTCCCACCAACTTATTGCTTCACCAGCACTACTTGTGCTTTGTCGGCTTTGGCTACTTTCTTGAAAAAATCTACCATTGAGCCATAAAATGCCGCCGAATACGTGCCTTTGGGCATGAGCATTTCCCGCTTGTAAATTACTTCGTCGGCTTTTACTTCGGTGGCAATGGCATATTTACCAAACTTGGTTTCAATTTTTTGGGCAGCGGGCGCGTATTCTACTTTGTAACCCGTCGGTATTTTGAGGTGCACTTCGTCGGCATCATAAAAACCCAGTTCCCACTCCATGTCAATGGTGCGTTTGGCATTGGGTGGTAGCGTAATGGGCCAGGCGGTCAGTAAGTTGGGCGTTACAAAAAGCCGCGTACCGCTTTTGGTGGCGCACTGCCGCACCAACAACAGCAATTTTTCTTCGACCGAAGGAATTCGGTCTTTGCGGGTTTTCAACTCAAAAGATTGAATTTCAAAACTGGGCAAACGCAAATTTTTGTAAAGCCATTGTTTTTGATCTTCGGCGTTGAGGTCTTCGGCTATGCTACTGCGGGTATCTTGCTGCAAACCCGTATAAGTACTCACCACTTCCATTTTTGCCGCGCCCGACTCCGCGTCGAGCGTCATCACTACGTTGCGTAGTTGGCGATTGTCGTTGGGTTTGTACTGCGGCGTGCGCACCAGTTTGCCACCCTGCGGCGTGAGTAGCAGCACGTTGCGGTCGCCCGTAAAATCGCCCAAATAACCAAACGGGTTACGCTGACTCGTACATTCAAGCCAAATGGTGTCTTGTGGCTGTGGTACGCACAAAATAACGTGGTTGAATCTCGACAACGGAAAAGCACCGTCGGTGTCGGGTTCATCGGCGTTGACCAAGGCTTGAAACGACGGAATCCCCGCCGCTTTAAGCAGGGCTTTCATGTAATTGCTGAGGGCTTTGCAGTCGCCATAGCCTTTGTCGGCCACTACTTGCGCCTCAAAAGTTTGCCAGCCACCAATGCCCAACTGAATGCCCACGTAGCGGGTTTTGGACTGCATGTATTCGTATAGTTTTTTAATTTTGGCGATGGGGTCTTTTTCGTTGGCCACCAAGACTTTTACTTCGGTTTGCACGTTGACAGGCAGCGCGTCGCGGTCTTTGTTGAGGTCATAATGAAATTGCCCCAATGTTTTCCACGACTGCATACTGCCTTTGTAACCCTGTATTTCAAAATCGTTGGGTGCGGTATAAACGCCCGTGCCTTTTTCGTGGATTTCGGCGGCCATTTCTTCGCGGGTGCGGGCTTTGAGGTTGTGGGCTTGCCAACTGTAAGCGGTGCCGCCGTCGGGGGTTGTTTCTTTGGTAGGTTCGGGCAAGCCGTTCACGAGTTTGTAGCGCAACGGGAGGTTTGCGGGAACGGTGATGTCGAAACGGCTCGATTCTACGCTCGTATTGAACTCATCTTGCGGAAACCAGCTCGGATAAAAAAGCAGGTTGGTTTCGGTCAATTCGTAGGTAGTTTCGACGGTATAAGGGTAGAGCGAATATTTCAAATCGGCCATTTTTACTTTTACGTCCTGAAACAACTGCCCATCTGAACTGTAATTTACGTCCACAATGTCGGCGCGGCGGAGGCGTTTTACTTGCTGACCCATTGCGTCATAAACTACGGCTTCCATGTCGTTTATTTTCTGCATCTTACTGTACGTAGTGCCCACCGTGGCGTGGCGTTGGCCACGTGCGTCCAAAACAGTTATCACGGCATGAATCCTGTGCTTGGCCGTACCCGCGTTTATTACTTCAAACGACTCTTCATAGAGCCGTACTACGCTGTGGGCGTTGGCTTTGATGGAGTCGGGAATGGCCGAAACAGGGTATTTTTGGGCGCAAACTGTGGGTATTTTTGCCCAACCCAAAAACACCAAAAAGCAACTAATAAAGTAGGTTTTCATTTTTTAAATGGGTTTTTTGAGTACAATTTGGGTGGCATATTTGGCCACAATTCGGGAATTTTGGTATTATTTTTTTGTGATTACCACCAACTCGCCGTGCTTGGCAATAATCTGGTCGTAAAAAGCGCGCAATACGTCGTATTGCTCAGGTTCAAAAAGGGTGTTCCGAATCACCAACCGCGACGTAACCTGCACCGTATTGCCGCTGGTTTGGGCGGCGTACAAAAACCGCCCTGCGTTGTTGGGAAGGCTCAAAGCTGCATTTTTGGGCAACTCTTCCACCACAAAGCCCGCAGGTATAGCCATCGAAACAGTGATAATTTCTTCGACGGGAACTCCAAAATCAATGACAAAAGTACGCGCCATTTTTTTGAACGGGTTGGCGTTGATGCGGCCATCGACGAGTGGATTAACGTAAAAACGACTCGCTTCTTGCGCTTCGCCGAGGGTGTTTGCGTACGAAATAACCAACCGTTGGTCGGGTTGGTCGGCGTTTTTGATGTCAATGTTTTCGAGTTGGCCTTCGTTTTTTGAGAGTTTTGTGCGGTAAGACTCCAAATTTAATTGGGCTATTTGTTGGCGCACGTCCCAAGCGGCGTAGCCGCCCATGCTATTGCTGACTTGCCCTTTTAGTTGGCCATTGGGGAGCAACTCGACGGTAGCCGACACGACTTTGGTGCGCCGCTCGGTGGGTTTGAGCGGCACCCAGCGCGATTTTTGCCCCGCTATGAGGCGGCCTTCTTGACTGAGGCAGTTGAAGGGCAACATCCCAAACGGGCGCAGGTGGTCGGTGGCATCAAGCAATATGTCTTGGCCGTTGAGGTTGAGGTGCGCCACCACGTAGTTGAACTTAGACAGCAACGGAAAATCTTTGCTAAACTTACCGTTGGAGCGCGTACTCAACACCACAGGATTGGCATCAAGTTGCATTTCGCGCAGCAAGGCCACCAGCATCAGGTTTAGGTCGGCTGCCGAGCCAGTTCGTTTTTCGTAGGCATCTTTCAAGCTTTTGGTTGTCCACCAAGTGCTACGACCGTCCCAATTCATGTTCGTACGCACCCATTGGTAGGCGGCTTGGGCGCGTTTGAGGGTGTCGGTGTTGGAGAGATTTTGCGCCGTTTCTTTCAAAAAGTTGGATTTATTAAGGGCTTTTCCAAAACTATCGTCCAATGATAAGGTACGGTCGAGGTCTTCCCACTTTTGGGCGTAGCGGCGTTTTTCGCCCTGCAAATTGGTAGCCACAAGTTCAAACCAAATTTTGGCGCGGTAGTCTTCAAGGGTCGTAATAAAAGGTTCGTCGCGCAGGGCTGGGATTTGTTCCAAGCCCCAATGGTAGCAAATTCCCCCTGCCACGTCACTGGTTTCGTCGGTGCTAAATTTACGAATACTTTGAAAAAGAATGCGGTACTCAAAATTAGGAATAAGTGTGAGCCAAAAATTACTCCGCACGGTGGGCAAGGCCATTTGAAACTCCCAGTCGCGTAGTTGAAACACCAAGTCAGACTCAATGGTGTAGCTGTATTCTATGACCGAGCCTTCGCGTACGTTGGGCATAGCAAATTTGGTTAAATAGACCTTGTCGGTTTTCTTTTCTTCAAAAACGGCGTTTTTTTCAAGGGTTGTAAAAGCAAATGCGTCGTTGTTGAGGTTGTAAGTGCGGGCGGTGATGTCGCGCACTTGCTCGCGCTGATTGGTACCCAAATCGTAGAAAGGTACTTCGACGGTAGCGTAGCTGAAAGCCGATTTTTTCAAGATTTTGATGCGGGTGTAGCGGCGATAAACCGTCATGTAGCCGCGTGCGTCATCTTTAATGAGTGCGCAGGTGCCTCGGTCTTCCAAAATTACGCCATCGGCGGTGGAGTCGTTGGGGTAAACTTTCATTTGCAACTCGGCCAATTTGGTTTGGCCAACGGCAAAAAGTGCCTCCTCTTGCGCCCACGCGCTGCTGGCCAATAAGGCCAAAAACAGGGTTTTGACCCAATAGATTCTGTTTTTTGATTTCATGGATTAAACAACGGAAAAATAGTTGAGATTTGGATAAAGCGATGCCTAATAAATGAAAGATACGACCAACAAACACCCCAAAGAAATGTATAATGGAAAATGTATAATGGCGTAACTTTTTGATTATCAATTAGTTGAAAAATAAAAAACCACGATTTTATTTAAAACTCACCCCAAAGGCAGTATCTTCTAAAATTTGGAATGTAGTTTTGGAGTATTTATATTTAGCAAAAAAAAGCACAAAAATATGAAAACTGTTAGCACCGAACATTGGACTTACGCCGACATGAAAGCCAAACTCCCCGCCGAGTCGCGGTATGAGCTTCGAAATTATAACCTTATTGATATGCCTTCTCCCAAAAGAATTCACCAGCGTATTGTCAAAGAATTTACCAAAAAATTAGACAATTTCGTAAACCAACGCCAATTGGGCGAGGTCTTTGTTTCGCCTTTTGACGTTATTTTTGAAAAAGGAAACGTTTGCCAACCCGATATTTTTTTCTTGTCCATCGCAAAAAGCGATATTTCAACCGAAGAGGGTATTTTTGGTGCGCCCGACTTGGTGGTAGAGGTGGTGTCGAAGGGGTCGGTGGTGCGCGATTACGTGGAGAAACAAAACGATTACCAGCTTTTTGGCGTAAGCGAATACTGGATTATTGACCCGCTGAACGAAACCATTATTGTTTACGCGCTCTCAGAAGGTAAATACCAGGTTTTTTCGGCGGTAGAAGAAGCGGGAATTGCCCATTCAAAATTATTGGAAGGCTTCCACTTAACGTTTGAGGAAGCCTTCCAAATAACACAATAACCGAAATAAGTTACTTCTTTAACTGAATGATTTTGAGCTTATTGAGCAGCCTAATAACGGGATACGTAGGGTCAAACTCAAACCATTTGGCGGCAAAGTTGGCACTATTTGGTAGCTTGTGGTGGTTGTTCTGAAACAACTCGCCCATCATCAAAACATCGAGCAAAAGTGAGTTTTTAGATTTGTCTTTATTGTCAAAATTTTGGTAGCCATATTTGTGTCCGCTCCAGTTTACGATGGCACCGTGCACGGGTCCCATCAAATAATGAACGGGTAGCAACAGAAAAAACGCCCAGTGCATATCCAAATAAAGATAAGAAAAAAGGTAAAAAAGCGAGTACAAAATACCCCAAAACAGGCGCGAACCCCAAGAGCCACCGAGTTTTTCTAAGAAAGCCCAGTACGGATAATCGCGCTCAAAGCGAGCTTCGGGTTTTACTTTATTCCACAATACGGCGTTGTAAATATCTTTGGTTTTCCACATCATCGTGAATACATTTTCGGTGTGGTGGGGCGAGTGCGGGTCTTTGTCGGTGTCGCTGTAAGCGTGGTGCATGCGGTGCAAAATGGCGTACGCCCGTGGACTCAAATAAGACGACCCCTGCGAAATATAAGTGAGTGCATAAAAAAATTTCTCCCAGAACTTGTTCATGGTGAACATTTTATGGGCTGAATAACGGTGTAAAAAAAATGTTTGGCAAAACAATGATAAATACCAGTGGCCAAAAAAAGCGGTTAATACGGCGAACATTTGTATTAAATTGAAAAGCGTGAAAACTATGGGTAAAAGTAACCCAATTGAATTTATTAACCTATTTTAAGTTTATTTTTTTACCTTTTTCAATTGTTTTGCCCGCATCTGGCTTGCAGTGAACCGCCCGCGCATCTAGCAATATTACTGGCTTGAAGTGTAATAAACGCAATAAAACACTAAATTCGCAAAAAAAAGCGACCTAATAACCCAGAAAATCACAGCCCGAAATTCCTATTTTGAAACTCCAACGCCTCCATATCCAAAACTTTAAGTCTATTGTGGACTTAAAAATCGTTGAACCTAACCCGTTTACGGCACCATGAAGATAGCGCAAATACAGCTTAAAAACTTCAAACGTTTTACCGATTTGAGGATTGATTTAGGAAATTCAGCTCCTAAGTTGGTTTTGCTTATCGGCGCAAACGGCAGTGGAAAAAGCGGTGTTTTTGATGCTTTTGAATTTACAAGTAAATACCATGATCGAGTAGAACATCGAAGGTGGCAGGGGAGGAAAGTAGAAAAATATTACTTTAAAAAAGAAGGGGAAAGTCAGATAAAGCTAACTTTCAATAATAGTGGTTACTATTGGTCAATAGTTAATGATGATGGTAGTTTGGAAAGTGTTAATTCTGGTGCCAATCTCAATGAACTTTCTTTCTATGGACGTTCTGCTGTTAGGTACTTGCCCCGAATAACCAGAACTGTACTTGGTGAAACGATTGACGTAGCATCAAACTCTGACAAACCAGCCTATTATATTGATGTTGATGTTCGGTTTGAGAATGATATTGACATACTGGCCAAAAGGGTTTTAGACCAGATTTTAAAAGCCATCGGCAATTTTAGTGAAGTTAAAGACCTACACATCACACAGTTTGAAGAAGTAACAATTTTTTTGGGCAAGGTCAATGGGGCGTTTTCGCGTGTTTTTGGGGAAAATACAGCCACGAGTTTAAAATTTATGGGACCATTGACTCCTGCCGATGGTGAATCAACTAAATTGATGTTTTCGAAAGGCGAAACCCAAAATATGAACTACGACCTGTTGAGTTCGGGCGAAAAAGAGGTTGTCAATATTTTGTTCAACTTATTTGTCCGCACGCCTATTTATCAAGATACGATTTATTTTTTTGACGAATTAGATGCCCATTTGCATACATCACTGCAATATAATTTATTGAAAGAAATCGTCGAAAATTGGATTCCTGATCATTGCCAAATTTGGACGGCTACCCATTCTTTGGGCTTTATTCAATATGCGCAGTCATCAGCTGATGCGGCTATCATTGATTTTGACAACCACGATTTTGATTTGCCAGTTGTACTTAGTCCTCAGAAAACCCAAGAAATTTTGGCATCTTTCATATTGCTTCCAAAGTAGTTGACAGTTTTTGAGAAATTAGTCCACAAGCATATTGCCCACTAAACATGTAGTCGGAAAAATT
>REAB01000085.1 GCA_004293645.1 Cytophagia bacterium
GCAAAAAGAGTACCTCCATGTTTTCGGTATTTTACTACCAGCTTCTTAACGGTATGCTCTTTTTGCCAAATTTTATTTTGTTAACACAAACCTACGATACTCTTACTACTATCCTTCGGTAGGGCTTTCGTATATTCTAACAGAAAGCCTCAAAAACTTACCATCTTGGCTTACTTTTGGAAAACTTCGTGCTAGTATTGGATATACAGGAGCAGATACCAGCCCTTGGTCGCTTAACCGTACAGGTATCTATTCACCTGGTGGTGTATATAACTCCCCTACTGCTGCGATTCAACGCTCAGGTTTTAGTGACAACACGCTTCCCAATTACAACTTACGTAACCGATTGGCACGTGAGTGGGAACTTGGATTTGATGCCCGTTTCTTCGGCAACAGATTAGGCGTTGACTTTACAGTCTATAACAAACTTACTACGAATGAAATTCTCAACATCCCTGTTACGGGAGAAGCTGGTTTAGCAAGCCGCATTATCAATGCGGGTAAAATCCAAAACAAAGGAATTGAGTTGATGATTACAGCAACCCCCATCAAATCAAAGAACCTTACTTGGAATACCTCCGTAAACATCACTCGCAACCGCAATTTAATTTTGGAATTGACTGAGGGTGTTAGCAACCTTCAACTTGATTTAGCTTTTGGAGCAGACGTAGCTTCAGTGGCCCGAGTAGGGAAAGATTATGGCACTGTTGTTACTGCGGCAGCTTTTGCTACTTACGAGAAAAAAGATGGAAGTGGTAATGTAATCGATAACCCCAGCAACGGAAAACGCGTGATTGGTTCGGTCAGTGGTGGTTCTGGTGGATACCTTGGTTTTGTGCGTAGCGGTGCTTATGGACAAGGTCAAAAAGAAATTGGCAACATTATGGAGCGGTTTTTGGTGAGTAATATCAACAGTGTTTCGTACAAAAACTTTTCATTAAATGTTCAGGTGGACTCAAAGATTGGTGGAGTAATGGCTTCTGCCACCCACCAGTATGGCTCACAAAGCGGCAACTTCTCTCGCAGTTTGTTTGGCCGTAATAAAGAATTGGGCGGTATAGAATTTACGGATGCACAAGGCGTAAAACGTGACGATGGTATCATTCCTGATGGCGTAATGGCAGATGGGTTTAAAGTAACCAAAGATGGCCAAACAATTGACTTGGGCGGCATGAGTTATGCTGAAGCCGTACAAAAAGGCTATCTTACACCTATTCCTGCTCGTAACTACTACGAGAACCTTACCCAGTGGTCGTCAGGAATTCGTGAATACTCAACCTTTGAAAACTCATGGGTTTCGATGCGTGAAATTTCTGTTGGTTATGATGTTCCTGCCAAAATTGTGAACAAACTCAAGTTTCAAACGCTTCGTTTTAGCGTGGTGGGTCGCAACTTGGGCTACCTCTATCGTACTGCCCCCGATGGCATCAATCCTGAAGGTTTGAAATCTAACCGTCCAGGTGAGTTTGCAGAATATGGTGGTTTACCATTCTCACGCAATATTGGTGTAACACTTAACGCAGGTTTCTAAATTTAAACCACTCAGCTGTTTTTTTCAAATAACCTCTTTAAAACATAGATACATATGAAATGGTCATATAAAACAATACTTTGTTTGTCAATAATGGGAATGGTGACGTCGTCCTGCGATAAACAAGATTTCGTGGAAATCAACAAAGACCCAGATGCTCTTTCAACTGTGCCCCCAGAAAATCAGTTGCTTAACGCAACTATTGGTTTGCATGGACAAGACTTCGAAGCATTTTATGACACCTATCGTCGTATTATGCCTTGGATGCAATACAATACTGAACTCAGTGGTAATGTGTTAGGATTTACAGGAAATGTTGACAATTTTCCGCAGCGTTACGGTCGTTTTTACAACGGTGTAGGCAATGCATTGTATGATTTAGAAAAATTAGTTGAGCGTTTGCCTGACACCGAACAACCTAAATATGTTCATATGATTCGGATGGCAAGGGTACTGCGTTCTTACTATGCTTTCTACGTGAGCGATATTTTTGGTAGTATTCCTTATTCTGATGCTTTCCAAGGCCGATATGGAGGAACACTTACCCCTAAATACGACACCCAACAAGAGCTTTTCAATCAGTTAGATGCTGATTTGAAAGAAGCCATAACAACGCTAAAAGCCACCCAAACAGCTGTGCAGGTTAGCCCAGCAGCGTACGATCAGTACTTTGGAGGAAACGCTACAAGATGGGTAAAAGCCGCCAATGCATTACGCTTGAAAATTGCTACACGACTTATCAAAAGAGATGCAGCCAAAGCGCGTAGCATTGCCCAAGAAGTATTAGCCACCCCCGCTGATTTAATGTCTTCCAATGCAGATGGATGGGTTTTTGTAGGTCGTTTTGACTTTACAAGCGGTGGCAACTGGAATCCTGATGGTTTAAGAGCAACGAAGCCTATGGTTGATTTTATGTGGAATACCAGAGATCCTCGTATAGACGCGTTTTTTACACCCAACCGCTATTCTCAAGCAAATATCAATGCGTTAATTGCAGCGACCCCGAGACAATTGCCAGCAGGTACAACTGAAAATCCTCGTAGGTATGTGGGTAGCTTTACAAGCCCCGATGAATCCCAAAACGTCGCAAACCGTCGGGCTTTTTACACGCCAAGAACCGTGGCTATAAGCGGACAACAAGTATCAGTAGATACATTGTCTAACATTCAACCACGTTTATTCCAGCCTGCTTTCAACAGCGGAAATGGTGTTGGAGATGGACTTTCTTACCTGCCCGTGATTACTTATTCCGATTTTTGTTTCATGCGTGCCGAATTGGCAGCCCGTACAATAACAAGCGAACCAGCCAAAGATTGGTACGATGCAGGGGTAACTTCGTCTATTCAGTGGTTTGATGAAGTAGCCAGAGGTAGTAAAATTGACAACTACACGCCACTGGCTGCTGGAGAGATTGCGGCCTATTTGGCAAGACCAGAAGTCGCTTTTAATCCTGCCAAAGCAATTGACCAAATAGCTTGTCAAGCCTACATCAGCTACTTTAATAGAGTAAATGAAGGTTGGGCTATTTGGAAAAGAACGGGTTTTCCCAATGCTACTTCAACATTGGCATTGCCAGATATGCGATCAAGCGGCGCTATTTTAGTGGTGCCACGTAGAGCCCCACTTGGTTTGCTGGTTACAAGTGACCCCAACTATGCCAACAAAAAAAGTGCTTATGATGCCATGGCTGCCATTCCTGGATGGGGTCGTGAGCCACAAGATGCTTCTGGTAGAGTATGGTGGGATCAACAATAAAATACAATCTTGAAATTTGATAAGTAGTTGAAATTCCGAGATAATTTTGTCTCGGAATTTCTCTTTTCTGCCCAGTTTTGTTTTAGAATAATGTATTTCCAAAGAATCACGAATAAACATACAATACATCCTTGATTGTAGTATTTTTGTAAGGATAAACGAACACTTTCATGAATCAATTTTGGAAACCCATCATAACCCTTTCCTTTCATAAGATATTCTTATTTTGCCTTATATGTAGTTCTTGCATTGCCCAAGAAACGACTTTTTACAGGGACATTCAGCCCATTATTCATGCCAATTGCGCGGTGTGTCATCGCCCTGGTGAGGCTGCCCCCTTTAACCTCATTACGTATGAAGACGTAGCCAAACGCTCCGATTTTATCAAAAAAGTAATCGGTTCGGGCTATATGCCCCCGTGGCGCGCCAACGACCATTACACCGATTTTGCCAATAAACGTCAGCTTACCGAAACCCAAAAACAAACCATTATATCGTGGATTGATGCCGATATGCCCAAAGGAAAAACAACCCTTGAAGCAGAAAATATACTCTTAGAACGTGCCAATACGGGTACGGCCTATCATCGCAAACCCGACTTAACCCTCAAAATGGCTAAGCCTTACCTCCAAAAAGGAGACGGTGAGGAACGCTTCATGGTATTTAAGATTCCGTTTGAATTTCCTACCGAAACCACCGTAGAAGCAGTGGAGTTTACTTCTAACAATAAGAGAATCATCCACCATTCCAACTTCGCTGTTCACTCAGTCGAAGATCCTAACATTGATATTTACAATACTGCCAATCAAATTGATTTAGGAACAGACGAAAAATACACCTACGACCAATGGCTTCCCTACAAGAAAAAAATGACTTACTATGGCGGTTGGATTCCAGGCGCTGCTTTTGAGTCATACCCAACAGGAGTAGGTTGGAAAATGCCCAAACGCGGAGTCATCTTGCTCACAGTTCATTTTGGCCCCTCAGGCAAAGACGCAGAAAGTCTTAATGGCGTGCATTTCTTTTTCAAAAATGAGCCTATCCAACGTACCGTTAAAGTCATCGGTATTGGCTCGGGAGGTATTGGCCAAAAAGACATAGACCCACCATTGATGATTTTTGCCAATGACAAATCAACGCACAAGCTCCAAGTTACCAACCGAAACGAAAATATTTCATTGCTCTTTGCTTGGCCGCACATGCACCAAATAGGAGCTGAATTTAAGGCTTTTGCGACCGACCTTGCTAATGACACTATTCCGTTGGTACATATTCCGAGCTGGGATTTTCGCTGGCAGGAACTGTACCGCTATCGCAAGCCTGTCGTGCTTAAACGGGGAACGGTCATTAACATCATTGGAACTTTCGACAACACCGAACAAAATCCCGCCAATCCTTTCAAACCTCCCAAACTGATTTTGTCAGATGGTGATATGCGCAGCGACCAAGAAATGCTGACGCTGCTTTTGGTATATGTGGCCTATGAAGAAGGCGATGAAAACAAAACTTGGGATTAAATATCAATGAATATCAACTCGTTAATATGAATCGTCTTGTCCACATTTCTTTTTTTGCCGTATTTTCGCTGTTGTTTGGCGTGATACAGTACAAAACAGACAGTTTTGGAATGGAACATTCAATCACTCCTCTTGACTCAGCAGCGAAACGTCCGCTTTTCAAATTGCTCGACCCTATCAAAACGGGTATTGATTTTGTCAATCAAATCAACGAAAACGATTCTTTACATATTTTCAAATACGAATACCTTTACAATGGCAACGGCGTAGGAGTAGGAGATTTTAACAATGACGGCCTCCCCGACCTATTTTTTTCGGGCAATACCGTCTCCCACAAACTATACCTTAATCGCAGCAAATGGCAGTTTGAAGACGTTACCGCCTCAGCAAAGGTAGGCGGCAATGGCACTTGGGGAACGGGCGTCAGCGTGGTGGACATCAATGGCGATGGGCTTTTAGATGTGTACGTGTGTCATTCGGGCAAATTTCCGCCCGAAAAGTTGGTCAATGAATTGTTTGTCAATCAAGGGCTTCAAAACAACATCCCTGTTTTTAAAGAAAGTGCCAAAGAATTCGGGCTGGATTTGCCAGGAACGCAAAGCACCCAAGCGGCTTTTTTTGATTACGATCTGGATGGAGATCTGGACGTTTTTTTACTCAATCACTCAAATCATACCTACAATCCTTTTTTGAATACGCGCATTACGCGGGCAACGCCAGATATGTACTTCGGCAACCGCTTATTGCGAAACGACAACAGGCATTTTACCGACGTTACTCTAAAGGCAGGAATTATCAACAACCCCCTCAATTTCGGACTGGGAGTTGCCATTGCTGACCTTAACCACGACGGTTGGCCCGACATCTACTCAACCAGCGATTATACCGAACAAGACTGCCTTTATATTAACCAACACGATGGCACTTTTAAAGAATCGCTTCGAAACAACATAGCCCACACTTCCAAATTTTCGATGGGCGTGGACATTGCCGATTATAACAACGATGCACTTCCCGATATTTTGACGCTGGACATGCTCCCAGAAGACAATCATCGTCAGAAAATGCTCAAAGGTCCCGATGAATATGACCAATATAAACTACTGATTGACAGCGGTTACTATCATCAAAACATGAGAAATATGCTGCACTTGAACCAAGGAGCAAGGGGGAATAAATTCGCGCCTGCCTTCTCTGAAATAGGTCAATTGGCTGGGGTCTCAAATACCGATTGGAGTTGGGCGGGGTTATTCGCAGATTTTGACAACGACGGCTGGAAAGATTTGTTTGTCTCTAACGGCTACTTACGCGACTTCACCGACATGGATTTTCTGAAATACACCGTTGCAGATGCTAAAATGGAATACGCTTCAAAGGGTAAGTTGGATTTTCAAACCTACGATTTGGTCAAAAAAATGCCTTCCAATAAGTCGGTCAACTATGTTTTTAAAAATAATCGTAACTTAACGTTCTCGAAAAAAAATCAGGAATGGGGCATCACAACGCCTTCTGTTTCTACCGCAGCGGCTTATGCCGATTTTGATGCAGACGGCGATTTAGACCTCATTGTTTGCAATCAAAATGAACCCGCCTCGCTTTACCAAAACCAAACCGAACTCAACCCCATTACACCTCATTTCTTAAAAGTAAAACTCAAAGGCACAGGAGACAACACCCAGGCTTTGGGGGCAAAAGTACTCATCGAAACCACCGATGGAATCCAATTTCAAGAAGTATATCCCGTCCGTGGCTACCAGACCTCGGTCGAAAGTATATTGTGTTTTGGGCTGGGAAAGCAAGCAAGCATAAAAAAGCTGTCGGTCTATTGGCCTGACGGTAAGCGTACTATTCAACAAAACATTTCTGCCAATCGTCTGATTGAGCTTTCTCAAATGGATGCCACCGACAAAACAGCCTTTGCCCTACCTACCTCTTCTCCCCTTTTCTCTGAAATTGAAACGGAGAATATTTTACCCTTTCGCCACCGTGAAAATGACTTTATTGACTTTAAAGTAGAGGTTTTAATTCCTTACCAACTTTCACGCTTCGGCCCTGCATTGGCCAAAGCCGATGTAAATGGAGATGGGTTAGAGGACATTTTTATCGGGGGAGCAGTAGAGCAAAGCGGCGAATTATGGCTACAACGACCCGATGGTAACTTTCAAAAAGCTACTCAACAACCTTGGAAAGCCGATGCTGTCAGTGAAGATGTGAACTCGCTTTTTTTTGATTCCGATGGCGACAAAGACCTTGATTTATACGTAGTTAGTGGAGGAAATGAATACGAATCTGGCTCACCAGAATACCAAGACCGACTGTATATCAACGACGGAAAAGGGAATTTTCAGCGCAATGCCATGGCTTTACCTTTAATGAAGGACAGCAAAATGGCTATTGCTGCAGCTGACTTTGATCAAGATGGCGATATTGATCTTTTTGTTGGTGGTCGTGGCAAAGCAGGCTTTTTCCCTTTGCCCTCTCAAAGTTATCTTTTGCGCAATGATAAGGGCGTTTTTACAGATATAACTCCAACGGCTCTTCAAAGCATGGGAATGGTACAAACAGCGGTTTGGGCTGATTTAAATGGAGACAAATACCCTGAGTTAATTTGTGCTGGCGACTGGATGTCCTTGAAGGTTTTTCAAAATCAAAAGGGTAATTTAATGGAGCGTTCGGCCAGCATGGGGCTTTCTGATACGGAGGGACTTTGGGCCACGCTTTTAGCCGCCGACATTGACAACGACGGAGATGTAGATTTGATTGCGGGCAATGCTGGCTTGAACAATCAGTTTAAATCTTCTGCACAAGAACCCATGAACATCATAGCCGCTGATATAAATGAAGATGGAGTTATTGACCCAGTTTGGAATTATTTCATTCAAGGTAAAAGCTACCCTGCCCCTTCCCGCGACGAACTGCTTGACCAAGTAGTTTCGCTTCGCAAGAAGTTTAACCGATATCATCTTTATGCCAATGCGACTATCCATGATATTTATACGGACAAACAACTCGCAGGGGCCACAAACGTATCTTGCCGCCAATTGGCATCGGGGGTTTTTAGAAATCAAAAAGGTCAATTTCACTTTGAAGCATTTCCACTCGAAGCTCAATTTTCGCGCGTGAGTAGTATTTTGTACGATGACATGAACGGCGACGGCCAAAAAGACGTACTACTTTTGGGTAATTTCTACCCCTATCGCGTACAAATGGGGCCATGCGATGCCAGCTTCGGATGCTTCATGAAAGGCGACGAAAAAGGCCACTTTACGCCTTTGACTCCTTCTGCAAGCGGTCTTTGGGCCAACGGCGACGTACGTCAGGGAGCAATTATTACAACACAATCAGGCAGTAAAAGAATATTTGTCGGCATCAATGACAATCAAATGAAGATTTTTGAATGCAAGTAAGCACCATCATGAAACGACAGGGTTTTGAAATTTTGGCCTTAAAACAGCAACTGCTCAATGGGTTGGTGCTTGTCTTTTTTGTTTCCTTCAACTTACAAGGGCACTGCCAAGCTATCAAAGCTGATTTTGAAACGACTGCCTTCCATCAAGCCCATCAATTATTGACCGACATCATAGTTACCGACATCCTGACCCCACCCGTAGCTTCACGCGTGTATGTGTATGCCCATGTGGCGGCGTACGAAACCTTGGCCGCGTTCAATACTTCTTCGTATCGTTCATTGGCCCAACAAATCAAGCAACTTACGGTTGCACCTCCACCACCCAATGCTCAAATTATCCCCGCTGCCGCTGCCATCGAAGCCTTGTTGGTAACGGGTAGGAGCATGATTTTCTCGGAACCTATGTTTGATCTGGGAGCCACAAAGATTTGGAAAACCTTTAACAACAAAGGATACGCTCCTGCCGTGCTCGAAACTTCTCGGGCTTACGGTAGGCAAGTAGCACAGCACATATTGGCTTGGGCTTCCCAAGACAACTACAAAGCGACCCGTGCCATGCGACGATACGCCCCCCTCAAACGACCTGGCGCTTGGTTGCCAACCCCTCCTGGTTATATGGGCGCAGTAGAACCTCACTGGAACCGAATCCGAACGCTGGTGCTTGATTCGGCGGCGCAGTACAAGCCGATGCCAAACGCCACTTTTAGTTCAGAAAAGACAAGTGCTTTCTATCAACTCGCCCAAGAAGTGCATAATGTGGGGAAAAACTTAACCGAAGAACAACGACTCATTGCCAACTATTGGGACTGCAACCCATTCTTTCTCAACACCCAAGGTCATCTTAACTTTGCTACCAAAAAACTATCTCCAGGGGGGCATTGGTTGTCGATAGTGAGTCAAGTTGCGGTACTAAAAAAGGCCAATTTGATAAAAAGCAGTGCCGCATATACCCTCTCCGCCATTGCGCTGTTTGATGGTTTTATCAGTTGTTGGGACGAAAAGTACCGCTCCAACGTCATCCGCCCCGAAACCTACATCAACGCCCACCTGGACGAATCGTGGCGACCCGTACTTCAAACACCGCCTTTTCCCGAATATACCAGCGGGCACAGCGTTATTTCATCTGCGGTGGCAGAAGTATTGACGCACTGGTTTGGTGATAACATCGCCTTTTTGGACACTACCGAAGTACCCTATGGCTTGCCTACCCGTAAGTTTACATCATTTCGACAAGCTGCCCAAGAATCATCCATTAGTCGTTTATACGGGGGAATTCATTATCGCCCCGCCATTGAAAACGGCCAAAAGCAAGGAAAAAAAATCGGAGAATGGGTGCTAAAAAAAATTGTATTGACCAAGTAAATAGCCTTTCTGCCTTGTTTAAGAAAGGTACAATAAATACGGGTGTTTACTTACACCCAAATACCATTCAAACCCTAAATCAAATGCAAAAAAAGAAATCATCGGCCATTGGTAGCCTTATTTTATGGTTTACTACGTTCATTTTGAATGCAGTAGTTGCCCAAAACCAAGCAAAAACAACGTTTGAAATCAAAGACAACGAGCGCGTGGTTTTCTTGGGCAATTCACTCTTTGAGAATGAATTACAACACGGTTATTTAGAATTGGCACTCACCACCCGCTGGCCCAATCGCAATGTTACTTTTCGCAACCTCGGCTGGACGGGCGACAACGTGTGGGGCGAAGCTCGTAGTACTTTTACCAATCCCCCCACGCCCTATCAGCACCTCATGCAGCAAATCACGCAAGCCAAACCCACGCTCGTTTTTGTGGCTTACGGCGGCGTAGAAGCGCAAGATGGACCAGCGGGACTTCCTCGGTTCAAAGAAGGCTTCAACAAACTACTCGATAAAATTGACTCCCTGGGCGCAAAGGCGATTTTGCTGTCGCCCATTCCCGTTTGGTACGAAGATACGGCAGCCAACGTGGTCAAACGCAACGCCGATATTGAACTTTACGCCTCGGCCATTGCCAAAATAGCCACCGAACGCGGCAAGCAGTTTATTGACATTTACAAACCGATTCAAGCGATTGAAAACAAGGCCGCTATCTTAGAAAACGGCGTGCATCTCAACGAATTGGGCCATTATTTTTTGGCTACCGAACTCCAAAAAAACCTTGGACTTTTGCCGCAACCTTCGCCCGTTGCCATTGCCCTCTCTAAAAATGCTCCTATCACTTCAAGCACGGCCAAAATGCTGGGAATAAGCGCAGGAAATGCCATCTTGAAATTTACAATTGATGCGAATTTTCTGCAGCTTCCGTTGCCCGATGCCAACAATTCGTTGGTAAATAATACCCAAACAATTCAGATAACTGGCTTAAAGAAAGGAATTTATAACCTTATGGCTAACAATGAAGTTATTGTTGCAGCCTCCGAAAAAAAATGGGCAGAGGGGCTGGCCATTACCCAAGGGCCAGCGTTTGAGCAAAGTCGGCAATTACAAGAAATGATAATCAAGAAAAATGAACAGTTTTTCTTTCAATATCGCCCGCTCAACCGAACTTACATTCTTGGGTTTCGTTCTTATGAGCAAGGTCGCCACGCCAAAGGACTCGAAGAACAAAGCCTCATTATCAAATGGTTGGAAGGACAAATAAACCTAAACAGCCGCCCAAAATCAATTGTGTATCAACTCGTTTTAGTGAAATAATATGAAAACCTTCAAATTTCTGACACGCATTGGCATCTTACCTTTGGCTTTGCTCATTACCTCTTCGGCGCACCAAGAAAGCCGCAAAGAAAACCCCATTCCCAACGTGCAGCGCGAACTGGAAGCATTCAAAGTAGCCGATGGTTTTGAGGTAACACTCTGGGCAGCAGAACCACTCGTGGCCAAGCCCATTCAAATGAACTGGGACGCTGACGGCCGCCTGTGGGTAGTGAGCAGTACTGCTTATCCGCACTTAAAAACGGGCGAAGAAGCCAACGACAAGGTCTTTGTGATAGAAGACACCGACGGCGACGGCAAGGCCGATAAATCAACCGTTTTTGCCGAAGGACTCATTACGCCCACGGGTATTTTGCCTGGAGACGGCGGCGTATATGTAGCCAACTCTACCGAAATTTTGCACTTTTCCGATACGGATGGAGATGGGAAAGCAGATAAAAAACGCCGAATTTTGCACGGTTTTGGCACTGCCGATACCCACCACCTCATTCACACATTCCGCTGGGGACCCGAGGGGAATCTGTACTTCAACCAATCTATTTACATTCATAGCCACGTTGAGACACCCTTTGGAACAAAAAGGCTCGAAGGCGGCGGTGTGTGGCAACTCAACACCAAAAATCTGGACATGAACGTCTATGCACGGGGTTTAGTCAATCCTTGGGGCTTGCAGTTCGACCGCTGGGGACAGTCATTTTTGACCGATGGCGCAGGCGGAGAAGGCATCAATTACGCTTTTCCAGGAGCTACTTTTTTGGCCACTCCAGGGGCAGAAAGAATCTTGCGCGGACTTAACCCAGGCCAACCCAAACACAGTGGCTTGGACGTAATTTCGGGGCGGCATTTGCCTGATTCGTGGCAAGGAAGCCTCATTACCAACGACTTCCGTGCCAATCGCATCAACCGTTTCAAACTCGAAGCGCAAGGCAGCGGCTATGCTTCCAAACAAGTTGAAGACCTGCTTTCTACCAACCACGTGGCGTTTCGGCCCGTAGATATTTCGGTGGGGACAGACGGAGCTATTTACGTAGCCGACTGGTACAACCCCATTATTCAGCACGGCGAGGTGGACTTTCACGACCCACGCCGCGACCAGCAAAACGGTCGCATTTGGCGCATTGTGGCCAAAAATCGCCCCTTGGTGAAGGCCCCCCAGCTCACCAAAGCAAGCGTAAATGAACTATTAGAAGCCCTCAAACTACCCGAAGATTGGACCCGCACCCAAGCCAAGCAAGTGCTCAAAGCCCGTGGTAGTAAAGAAGTGCTACCCGCTTTGCAAATGTGGGTGCAAAATTTAGACAAAACCAATACCAACTACGAGCACCATTTGCTGGAGGCACTGTGGGTGTATCAAACGCTGCAAGTGATAAACGAACCGTTGCTTTTGAGTTTGCTCAACGCCAAAAACCACCAAGCGCGGGCGGCGGCTTTGCGCGCACTTGAATTATGGCACCACAAAATCACCAATCCGTCGGCTTTGCTCGCCAAAGCCATAACCGACCTACACCCACAGGTTCGTCTGGAAGCGGTCATTGCACTTCGCAACGTCAAAACAGCTGAAACGGCGCGTACGGCTTTATCAATTTTGGACGAGCCAATGGACGAATTTCTGGATTTTGCGCTTTGGCAAACCATTCGTGAACTTGAGCCTTTGTGGGCAACACAATTGAAAACAAATCCCGATTTTTTGGGTAATCCAAAAAAAACAGCTTTTGCGTTAAAATCTGCCAGTAGCTCCGAAGCTGTTTCGCAATTGACGCAACTGTACCAAAGAGGTCAAATTCCTGCCGAATACCAGCAAGATGTGCTTGCTTCGATTGCTAAATTTGGTAGCGCAGCCAACGTAACTAACTTGTTTGAATTGGCCATTCAAGAAAATAACGGCAAAAATTTGCCCAGTCAATTGGCCGCCTTGGAAACGTCCGCCCGACGGGGCATCAAGCCAACGGAAAAACCTAACCGCGTTCTTGGTTTCGTAGAAAATGAAGACGAGGCTGTGGCAAGGGCTGCGATGCGACTCATTGGTCTATGGCAACTCAGCGAATTGAACGATAAGCTGGTAAGTTTTGCCAAAAACGATACCAAAAACGGCCAAAAAACGGCTTTAGATGCTTTGATTGCCATGAATAGCGACCAAGCGCGGCAGTTGTTAGTGGGCATGACGACCAAAGAAAACCCAACCGCACTAAAATTGGCGGCGGCATCGCGGTTGGTAGCAGTCAATGCCACCCAATATGCCCCCATCGGTGCGGAACTGTTGCGGAGTTTACCCGCCGAAGCTGACGCAGCCGAGTTGTTTAGGGCATTTTTTGCCAATAAAATGGGCGTTATTGCGCTTACAACCGAACTAAACGCCAAAAAAATCCCTACTGACAGAGCTATTTTGGGACGGCAAGCCCTGCAACGCCTGCAATCCAGCCAACGCAACAGCGAAGATGGCCAGCTTTTGATTAAAGCATTGGAAGCATCGGGCGGCTTTTTGCCCGTCGAAAAAATGCCCCAAGAACTGAAGGAAGCCGAAATAGCGAGTTTGGCTAAAACCATTTCTGAAACTGCCGACCCCGTGAAAGGCGAAGCTATTTTTCGCAAAAGTGGGTTGGCTTGCTTTACTTGCCACGCCATTGGCGGAGCAGGCGGCCGCATTGGGCCCGATTTGAGCAGCCTCGGCACCAGCTCGCCCGTAGCCACCATCATCAAGTCTATTATTTACCCAAATGCCTCTATCAAAGAAGGTTACGAGTTGCAGCGGGTTGTTAAAAAAGACAAAAGTGAAATAATGGGTTACTTGGTTGGCAACGGCGCCGCCGAAATTGTGCTGCGCGACGTAACAGGCTCAGAAATAGCCATTCCAAAAAGCCAAGTGAGTAGCATAGACAAAGTAGCGGGTTCGTTGATGCCTGCGGGTTTGACGGCGGGTTTAGACCAAGAAGAATTTAAAAACCTCATCGGTTTTTTGTCCAAAATGGGCGAATCTGGCAAATTCCGCGTGCCTACTGCGCGGTTCGTGCGCCGTTGGAATGGCGTGGCTTCGAGCAAAGAATTGATAAAAAAAATGACTACCGAGGGTATTGGCTACGTAGCCAAAGAAAATGCCAAGTTGGTTTATGAACCTGCATACAGCAAAATAGCGGGCGATTTACCATTAGACGAACTACCAACGGTTGAAATCAGCCCCAACAAAAAATATACTTTCGTAAAGTTTGACCTTGAAGTATTAAGTAAAGGTAGCGTCAATTTGAACCTGAATACAACGCTCGGTGTAAGTATGTGGGTAAATGGAAAACCGCTCAAAGTAAACGAATTAGGAGTTGTGGCAGATCTTCCAGCGGGCATTCATTCGTTTACGATGGCCTTAGAGCATGGGTTGTTCAAGGAGCGCGTTTTGAGTGTTCAACTGCCCGATACCGAAGGTGGCACCGCCCAAACGCGCTTGGTTATGGGGCGCTGATTCCAACAAAAAGATCACGGAATCAACCGTCAAATGCAATTTTAGATAATTCTAAAAAACCTCCTTTGGTGTTTTTCAATTTAAACCTTTACGGGGACGATTGTTGATTAAATCTTGTATTTATTGTATTCTTTCATCAGCAATAGTATCAAAATCTGCTTTTTTAAGAATATAAGTGCTTGTGCAAAATTAGGCGCGGGGCCGCCCGTGCGGTTCGCCGCTGCGACGCGGGGCCCGCAGCGGCGGACCGTGCCCGTGCGGTTCGCCGCTGCGACGCCCGTGCGGTTGGCCGCCGCCATGATACTATTATTGGTGGCACGACCGACTTAATATGTTGAATAAAAGCATCTTAAGTAATAGTCGTACCACCAATTAAATATGCCCAACTACTTACCAAGTTGTCTTTATTGTAAAAAAAGGAGAAATCTAAAGCCATTTTCCGACCATTCAAACCCAATGTTTTTGGGGAGGGCATAACATAATGAAGGGACAGACAGTATTTTGTTGGAAGGTTTGATTAAAAACGTTTGGGTTTTTGTTGTAGTGATTTCACCACAATATTTCTATAAAAAAGCTCTGCTCCTTCCCGGGTTCAGGAGGCTATGGTGATTTTGCAGGTAACAGCGCCCTTTTGGACTCTTATTTACAGGATTCCCGTGTAATGGCTTTTTATAATCAAATATCTCAGGGGGAAAGCGATTTTTACAGAAGAAACCCTTATTTAATCACAGGAGTAGCACTCAATAGATTAACTGCGTTAAATTTAGTTGTAAAGCACTATGGTTTTGGCGGGTAAGCAACTAATGGTAATGCGTTTTTTCATGCTACATGGAGTTACTTAAATGCGGCAAGGTTTGGAGCGGCAGATGCAAAAAGAATAGGGGATATTCACGAGCAATTTGATACAGCAAACGCTCATGAATCGTATAAGCAGATGGACTTCCATAACAATAATTTGGGTATTACTATTTGGAATAACTATTCTGATTCTTTTTGGAGCACGACCATTGGCGGCTTACATTTGGTTGCTGAAGCCATAACTGGCGGTCAAGGCAGAAGAGTGGATGATAATTTTAACCTGGTACCTACTGATGGTTACCTATTTAGACCTTAAAAGTTAATTATGATAAGCAAAACAGCCCTCTGTTGTATTCTAAGCATGATGACATTCCTATTGAGTGGTTGCGAATACCGTCCATTGCTTGAAACGCGCCTGGAAATCAAAAACCCAGCCAAAGCACATACTTTTAAATTTTATATAGACCCAAAAGGACTTACCACGCACTATTATAGCCGCATACATGGGGAACTGGATGGAAATGCTGAAATAAGAAGGTATGCCGACTGTGGTGGTTACAAAAACTGTGACCCTTTAATTGGTAGCCTGTATTCTATACATGAGTTGCCCAAAGGGAAGGTTTATGTGGGAGATTCGTCGGAGTATCTTGGAGGAACTGTTATCATCAGGTATAAGCCCAAAGGAGCTACAAAGGGGCGTTTGTTTATTGATATTCGCGTGCCATAAAGCTGCTGCCAACCAGCCAAAAATGTCCCATACAGTAATGTGCGCTTTTTATCTATGATGCTCAACCAACCTCAGAACGAATAGAAGAACCCCGCACCACCAATTGCGTGGGTAATATGGTAGTTTCTGGCAACAAGTTGTCGGTGTCGAGTTGTTTGAGCAGTAGCCGCACCGCCTCGCGCCCCATGTCTTGAATGGGCTGACTAACGCTGGTGAGCGAGGGGGTGAGGTAGTCGCAGGTGGGCTCGTTGTTAAAACTCACCACAGCCACGTCCGCTGGAATACGCAGCCCGCGTTGTTTGAGGGCGTGCATGGCCGCAAACGCAATGCGGTCGCTCATGACGAGCAACCCGTCGGGTGCGTCGGGCAAATTCATGAGGTTGAAGGTTTGCATCATGGTGTTTTCTTGCGAAAAATCGCTGTGCAACACGTACCGTTTTTGAAAAGGGAGCTGGTGCTGTTGAAGCGCAGCCTTAAAACCTTCTACGCGCTGATTGCTGATGAGCAAATTGGGAGGACCTGCCAAGAAGCCCAACCGTTTGCAACCATTCTCAATGAGGTGCTCAGTGGCTTGAAAAGCGGCCAACTGGTTATCTACAATCACTTTCGATGCTTCCAAACCCTCAATATAGCGGTCGAACAATACGACGGGGATTTTTTTGCGAACCAGTCGCTCAATGTGTTCATACTGGCTTGTGTCGCGCGAGAGCGAAATGATAAAACCTTCGACCTTGCTGTTGAGTAGGTTTTGAATTTGACTCACTTCGCGCAAATAAGACTCACCAGTTTGGCAAATCATCACGCTATAACCTGCCTGTAAAGCGGCTTCTTCGATGCCATTAATAATGGACGAAAAAAAGTAGTAATTCAAACTGGGCACTATCAAACCAATGGTTTTGGTGTGGCTTTTTGCGAGGCTTTTGGCCAGCATATTGGGCTGGTAGTCCAGCTCTTCAGCTACCCGCACTACTGCTGCGCGGGTTTCGGGTTTTATTTGGGACAAGCCTCGCAGTGCCCGCGAAACCGTGGAAGTAGAGAGGCCCAATTGATAGGCAATTTCTTTGATGGTAGAGGTATTGGTTTTCATAAATAGTCTGCAAGCGTTTGCGGGAAAATTGCGGGAATAAATGCAAGCAAATATCAGTAGGAATCTTTAAATTTCGATTTATTCCAGTAAAAATTGTACTTAAATTATGAAACATCTGTTTTTAGTGCTTACTCTTGCTTCAACTGTTTGTTTGGGACAGTTAAATGTGAACAAAGAATTTGAATTTGCCGCCAAGCAATACGAAGGTATGTTGGCTGCCCACCCCGACCTCACCCAATTTCCGCAATCTACACTACCCGACGGAAAACCCCGCGACATGAAGTCAAGTTGGTGGTGCAGTGGTTTTTTTGGTGGTTCGCTCTGGTATATTTTTGAAAAAACCCAAGACCCCAAATGGAAAGATGCGGCTCATCAGTGGACCATGGCCGTAGAAAAAGAACAATTCAATACCCGAACACACGATTTAGGATTTATGCTGTACTGCCCTTTTGGCAACGGCTATCGGCTAACCAAAAATGAAACCTATAAAAATATCATGCTGACGGGGGCAAAATCGCTGGCGACGCGCTTTGACCCGAAAGTTGGTTTGATAAAATCGTGGGAAACATTTAAAGGTGGCTACACTTATCCTGTCATTATTGACAACATGATGAACTTGGAGTTCTTGTTTTGGGCGGCGCGCGAGTCGGGCAATAAAGATTTCTACAACTTGAGCGTTACACACGCCGATAATACGATTAAAAATCACTTTCGGCCTGATTACAGCAGCTATCACGTGGTTTGCTACGGCCCCAATGGTGAGGTTTTAATCCAAAAAACCCACCAAGGCGCCGCCGACGACTCGCCGTGGGCACGGGGACAAGCGTGGGGATTGTACGGATACACGGTAATGTACCGCGAAACCAAAGATAAAAAGTACTTAGACCAGGCCCGAAAAATTGCCAATTTTATGCTCAAACACCCCAATCTTCCTGCCGATAAGGTGCCTTATTGGGATTTTAGCAAGCCAGGCGAAGAACGCGACGCTTCGGCAGGGGCTATCTTGGCTTCGGCCTTGCTCGAGCTAAGTACTTATGGCGGCAAAAGTGCCAAAAGCTACTACAAAGATGCCGTTACGATTTTGACGAGCCTCTCAAAAGCCCCCTACAAAGCCGAAATTGGTCAAAACAATCATTTTATTTTGCAACACAGTACAGGCCATAAACCTGGTAATTCAGAAGTTGATGTGCCACTTGTCTATGCCGACTATTACTATTTGGAAGCATTGCTTCGGTACCAGGCCTTGAATAAAAAATAGAAGTTTGTTTCATTCTCTTTTTACAACGCTACTCATCGAATAGTATGAAATCAACGATTTCAACCACATTAATTGCTTGTCTATTCGCCATCGTCGTTTTGGTAAACTTCTCTTTTGTTTCTTCGCCTCAAAAAGAAAAACAAGATTGGATTTCGCTTTTTAATGGCAAAGACATCAAAAACTGGACCGTAAAGATCCACCACCACGATGTAGGCGATAACTACGGAAATACTTTCAGGGTAGAAGATAAGATGATAAAGGTGCGATATGACCAATACGACAAATTCAATGAACGCTACGGACATTTGTATTTTAATACGCCTTATGCCTACTACCACCTCAGCTTAGAGTATCGTTTTACGGGTACATGGCGAAAAGACGCGCCAAGTTATACGATTCTCAACAGCGGGATTATGTTTCACTCGCAAGACCCCCATACCATGCCCAAAGAGCAAGATTGGCCAATTTCGGTCGAGATGCAGTTTTTGGCAGGACTCGGTGATGGCAAACCTCGCCCCACGGGCAATATGTGTTCGCCAGGGACAGACGTGATTTTTGAAGGTAAAAAAGACCCGCGTCACTGTATTAATTCTACTTCCAAAACCTACCCCAAAGAAGAATGGGTAAAGGCCGATTTGATTGTCTTGGGCGACTCACTCATTACTCACTTCATCAATGGCGAACAAGTATTGCAATATGCCAAACCTCAAATAGGTGGCGGCGTAGCCAATCGCTATGACCCAGCACTTAAAATCGATGGAAAACTTCTCAAAGAAGGGTTCGTTGCGCTCCAAAGTGAAGGCCAAGAAATTGATTTTAGAAATATTAAACTTCTAAATTTAGAAGGCTGCATGAATTCTAAATCTAAATCATACAAAAGCTACTATGTTAAATCTAACGCTGCAAAATGTAGGTAAAAAAAGCATTCAGGGCCTTGCTGTGATGTTTCTTTTTTGGGCAACAATCTCTTGTAAAGGAAAAGAGTCTGCTATTCCCATGCCCCAATTTACGGGGATTTTGCAAAACATGAAGGCCGAACATCCGCGCCTGATGCTATCAGATGAACGCACAGAAGACCTCAAAGCTTTACGCAAAACCGACCCGATACTTAATAGGTATATCAATGACGTAGTAACAACTGCCAACGGCATCGTCCTCAAAGCGCCATTGCAACGAGTACTGATAGGGCCACGTTTATGGGCTGTAAGTCGTGAACTGTACAATCGCACTACCCACTTGGCTTTGGCTTATCGTTTGACGGGCGAAAAAAAATACTTAAATTCAGCAGTGGACAACATGAAAACCGTCTGTGGGTTTTCAGACTGGAACCCATCGCACTTTTTGGACGTAGCCGAGATGACCGCTGGAGTGGCCTTGGGCTATGATTGGCTCTATAATGACCTCAGTCAAGCCGACCGCGAAACCATTAGAAGTGGTCTGAAAAGCAAAGGAATGGATGAATATAAAAAAGTGTATTCAACGGCTTGGTGGGCCAAAAGCGAAAACAATTGGAATCAGGTTTGTAACGGAGCACTGATTATGGGTACATTGGCTTTGGCCGAAACCGATCCTGAGTATGCCCAAGAATTTGTACCTAAAGCCCTGCTTAACCTGCCTAATTCCAATAAGTTTTATGCGCCCGATGGTGCTTGGTACGAAGGGCCAGGGTATTGGGCTTACGCCACAGAGTACCTATCGTTTGCAATGTCGGCCTTACAATCTGCTACTGGCAACATGGGCAATCTTGAGAAAGTCGCGGGTTTGTCGCAATCGGGGCTGGTGCCAATGATTTGTGCAGGGCCGACCAACTACATCCTCAATTTTTCCGATTCTTCCGAAGACACCAAAGCCACTACGTCTGTTGCGATGTTTTTTTTGGCTAATACTTACAATAACCCTGTCATTTCCAATTATCTACATAATCTTATCAAAACCACCAATGCCTTGGCCAAGCCGTTCCATGTGGTGTGGTATAAAGCTCCTACTTCCGACCCTATCAGTCCTCCTTTAGATTATTTTTTACGAGGCGATGTCAATGAGTTAGTATTCATGCGTAGCAGCTGGACCGACCCCAATGCACTTTGGATGGGCATCAAGTCGGGTATTAATAGTTCATCTCATTCTCACTTAGATTTAGGGAATTTTGAACTGGATGCGGGAGGAGTACGATGGGCCAGAGATTTGGGATCAGATGATTACAATTTGCCCGATTATTGGGCAGGGGGAGTTGGCGGAAAGCGTTGGAGATACTATCGTCTCAATTCATTCAGTCATAATGTGCCATTATTGGGTAATAAAAATCAGTATGAAGTGGCTAAATCAAAATTTATTCAAACCAATTTGAACATCGCCACTCCCACCGCTACGGTTGATTTGACCGAAGCATACAGAGATTTTTCGTCTAAAAGTACGCGCAAAGTAAGCATGGTGGACAACCGCAAGGCTTTTTTGATGGAAGATGATTTTGCCATTACCAAACCTACCGAAGTGGCTTGGGGGATGACCACTGAAAATCAGATTGAAATTATCAAAGGCGGAAAAGCAATTTTGCGCGATCAAACCATCACTACCCAAACCCTCGAAGTTGAAATTGTTGCACCCATAGGGGCAGAATTTACAGTAGAGTCTGCTGTTCAAAAAGCGCCCGAAAAACTCAATACGGGTAATAGCCGCCTGATGCTACGACTCCCTAACCAATCGGGACAAGTCAAAGTAGTAGTTAAATTTACACCGAAGATGAGATAATATATATCCAAGACTCTTGGATATATTGTAAATAGTTGGCATCAATGATATAAACCACATTCAAGCCAAACGTCAGGCTGGTATTAAACTCACCTTAACGCATTTTTTGAATCTATTTAACTATAGCTACAAACTACTTAAGTCTTTTTATTTTTTTCAGGTTAACAAAAACAATCAATTCACAAAACCCAATTTCAAATGAAAAAACAGGCATCCTTCACGGAAATAAAAAATAGGCATTTTAAATCATTGACATTCAATTGTTTACAAGTCAAAGTGTCAACTACTTTTTAATGGTTATGAAGGAAAAAACACTTTTAGGAGGTGTTCTGATGGTATTCTGCTTGGCGAGCTTAGCGCAAAGCCAAAACATTTCGGGCCGCATAACAGCATCCGAAAATGGCGAACCCCTGCCTGGAGTAAGTGTTCTGATAAAAGGAACGAATCAGGGTACTTCGACCGATAATACGGGTAAATATACCCTGCGTTTGCCCAGTGCTAATGCTACTGTGGTGGTAAGCTTTATTGGGTATTTGAAGCAAGAAATTGCCGTAGGCAGCCGTACCGTCATTGATGTTGCGCTTGATGTAGATACCAAAGCCCTCGAAGAAGTAGTGGTAGTAGGCTACGGTACACAAAAGAAAGTGAACATGACGGGGGCAGTTTCGACAGTTGATACAAAAATGCTGCAAAACAGACCTACCAGCAATGTAGCACAAGCCTTGCAAGGCACTACGCCAGGACTCATTGTTACCAGAACATCGGGGCAGCCAGGAAACGAAGAATTAAACCTGCAGATACGGGGGGTAACTACCGCCAATGGTAGCGTACAACCACTCATTGTTTTAGACGGCGTAACTGTTCCCAATAGTACTTTGCTCACCATGAATCCCAACGATATTGAGAGCATGAGCGTACTTAAAGACGCGGCAGCAGCGGCTATTTACGGCGCACAAGCCGCAGGGGGGGTAATTTTGATTACCTCCAAAAAAGGTAAATCAGGCAAAGTTACGTTTGACTACATAGGGCAGTATGGCGTAGACTGGACCATCAACGTTCCGAAGCGTCTGAGTTTGATAGACGAGGCTACGCTTGTAAACTTGGGCAATCGGGCGGCAGGTGTGGGCCCCGAATATTCTGACATAGACTTAGACAATATCCGCAATAATATACCTTATATTATCAATCCAAACGATACCAACAACTACGTCTATTATAACCAAGAACCTTTAACCGACGCCTTGCTGCGCGACCGCAGCTCCATGCAAACGCACAATATCTCTGCCCGAGGCGGTAGCGACAAGTTCAATTTTATGGTGTCGGCAGGGGCGTATCACAAGCAAGGAATCTTTAAATTAGGCCCAGATAACAATGCTCGATACAACCTACGAATAAATCTTAAAGCCCAACTTACCAACAACGTATCGTTGGAAGCCCTCACGGCCTATACCAATGAACAGGTGAACACCTCGTCGGCGGGAGCCAACGGCACTGGCTTACTTTATGAGGTGTACCGCCTGCGTACACGCACACCATTTTTTACCCCAGAAGGCCGTTACAACGGAGCTGGTTCGGCGGCATCGGCCTATGCCGTTTTAGAGTCAGGAGGTTACAATAAACTCAGACGCAATTATTTTGACGGTACTTTTACGCTACGCGCTACCGATGTGGGTGTAAAAGGGCTGAACCTACGGGCGGTAGCAGGTACGCAGTTCCGTCCCGAAAACCGTAATGTTTTCTTCCGTACTGTGCCACTCTGGGGTCGCAATAGCATCTCGCGATTTATTAATCAAGTAAATGCCTACCAAGTAACCCGCGACTTAACCAAAAGCCTAAATTTGCAATTTTTGGCCGACTACAGTTTAAAAATCAAAGAAAAACACAACTTTACAGCGTTAGTGGGCTACCAATGGGAAGACTTTAGGCTTGAAAGGGTATTTACAGGGGCTAATAACTTGGTTAGCAACGACTTACCTGCGCTCAACCTCGGCGACGACCTCACCAAAAGCAACAGCGAGGCCGTAGAAACGCGCGCATTCCAGTCTATATTTGGGCGTTTCAGTTACAATTATACCGACAAATACTTGGTTGAGGTTACGGTTCGTCAAGACGAGAGTTCTAAACTCGCACCTGGGCTTCGTACTCAAATCTTTCCTGCTGCCTCAGTAGGTTGGAATCTACATCGTGAACCCTGGTTTGCCAATACCCTCCGTTTTGTGTCGGAGTTTAAACTACGTGGCTCGTGGGGACGTTTGGGAGGCGCATTAGGAAACACCATTGGCGAATACGACTACTTAAACCAACTGGCAAGGGCTTCTAATTTAGTATTGGGAGATGCCCGCACCTCTTACATTGCCCAAACTTTTATTCCCTCGGCAGCACTTTCTTGGGAAACCATCGAAACAACCAACGGGGGCGTGGACTTGGGCTTTTTTGAGAATCGTTTGCAAGCCAACATTGATTACTACGTCAAGTACAACCGCAATATGCTCACACCGCAGCAGTTGCCCGCTACCATCGGTATCGCAACCCCACGCAAAAACAACGGCGAACTCAAATCTTGGGGCTGGGAGTTAGATTTGCGCTACCGCGACCGCATAGGCAAAGATTTTAATTATAATATTTCGCTCAATGTGTCAGACAATAAAAATGAGCTAATTAGTTTTTCGGGGAGGCGAGTTATCAACACAGGCCTCAACTCCTTGATTGAAGGCTATCCTATCAATACGCTTTGGGGGTACCAAACAAACGGCTACTTCTCTACTGCCGACGAAGTGAAAGCGTCGGCTTTTCAAGATAGCCGCACTGGCCCTGGCGACGTTCGCTATATTGACCGCAATGGCGATGGACGTATTACGCTGGGGAAAGGCTCTGTAGAAGACTTTGGCGACATGGTGCTGATTGGCAGCGACCAACCCCGCTTACTTTTTGGGGCTACAATAGGGTTTGATTGGAAAGGCTTCGACTTTATGGCCTTTTTTCAAGGAGTAGGTGAACGATATTTTCGTCCCACTACCGAGTCTATTGCACCTCGATTGGTTACTTGGAAACAGCCCATTGCCATTCATGCCGACTACTGGACTCCCGAAAATCCCAATGCGTTCTATCCCAGACCTTTTACGGGAGCAACCCACAATTATCTGGCTTCCGACAAATGGACACTCAATGGCAGGTATATGCGACTTAAAAACTTGCAGTTTGGCTATACTATACCAAACAAATTGACCCAAAAACTGAACCTATCTAAAGTACGGGTATTTTTCTCAGGACAAGACTTGGCTACTTGGTCGGCTTTAAAGCAGTTTGCAGGATACTATGACCCCGAAAACCGCAACAACGTCGAAAACGATTATCCGTTCTTTTCAAGTGCTACGGGCGGCCTCAATATTTCTTTCTAAAAAAACATTTAATTTTTGATTCTTATGAAAAAAAATCTCAACTATATTGCTTTGGGCTTGGGGTTAATATTGACGCTAAATGCCTGCGACGTAAACCGCCTCCCTGAAACTGCCATCAGCGACGATGTGTTCTGGCGTTCAGAAAACGACCTCAAACAAGCGGCCAACTACCTTTACATTTGGATGCCCAGCTTCAATACCGACGATAACTGGTCAGACGACGGCTTTGGTTTAACGGCCAACGGCATCAGCGACGGGTCGCGCATTACGCCCGCCATCGATGGAGGCTTCAATGAATCTTATCGACTCATTAGGGCAGCCAACAACATCATTGAAAAAGCCCCCAGAGCAGCAGGAAATGCTTCGATAGCAGCTATTGATTTGTACACGGCTGAGGCACGTTTCTTTCGAGCTTTGGGCTATTTTTCGTTGGTGCAACGCTACGGCGATGTGCCGCTCATTCTCAAAACCCTCACCGAAGATTCGCCCGAATTACAAGACCCTGCTGCGCCTCGTGAGCAAATTTTTGACCAAATTTACCAAGATTTAGACTTTGCGGCTTCCAAACTCCCCACGCCCACGGCCTTGGGAACAGCCAATTTTGGTCGCATCTCTAATACAGCTGCACTGGCATTCAAAGCAAGAGTGGCTTTATTTGAAGGTACACGTACCAAGTTTCATAATTATGGCAATGCTACCAAACACCTTACCCTGGCCGTTGATGCTGCCAAAGCAGTGATTGATAGCCGCCAACACGATTTGTTTGCCAGCTATTTTAACTTGTTTCAGTATGAGGGCGAAGGCCGACAGAACCGCGAAAATATCATGGTACGGCAGTTTGGTGTGTCGCTTACCGACCGCGTATCGACGCACAACTACTACCGTGGGTCGCTCGAAAATGGTAACCATAACCCCACTAAAGCCTTAGCCGATGCCTATCTAATGCGCGACGGTCTGACCATCGATAAGTCGCCACTCTACAAAACGCCCAGTGCTACCATTGAAATTTTTGCCAACCGCGACCTGCGCATGAGCCATACTTTCATGAAACGTGGAGATGCCATGATGACCACTAAGCCAATTTTTGACGTGGCCAACCTTTCTTTCAATAGAACGGGCTATATGTTCCGTAAGTTTGCCAACGTGGACGACTGGAACACTTCAGCATCGCGCATTGACCGACCCGTTTTGCGGTATGGTGAGGTGCTGATAATCTACGCAGAGGCTAAGTTTGAACTTGACGGAAACATTAGCGATGCCGATTTGGAATTGAGCGTCAATAGAACCCGCGCCCGTGGTGGATTGCCCAAACTGACCAACGCCTTTGTGGCAACAAATAACCTCAACATGCGCGAAGAACTACGTCGTGAACGGCGGATTGAGTTGGCACAAGAAGGTTTCCGTTACTGGGACTTAATTCGTTGGAAAACCGCTGAGATTGAACTGCCCAAACCAGTATTGGGAATGTTCTTTTTTAGAACAGAGTTCCCTGTCAATGCCCAGCCTTTGCTCACTGCCGACAATATTATTATAGCCCAAGCGGCGAACTTCCGCAGGTTCAACCCTGCAAAAGACTACCTGTGGCCGCTGCCCATCAACGAGATTTCGCTCAACCCGAGTCTTAAACAAAACCCAGGCTGGCAGTAGCCAACTCCCGATCTTAAACTTCCCAAAAAATTGCACTCTTTTGGGAAGTTTTTTTGTTTGGTACAATTACATCTATCAATTGCTTAAAAAAAGGTACTTTTTATTGCTATTTTCAACCCCATACGAGAAGATTTTATTAAACAACTAAAAATGAAAAATACCCTACTTATCGTTGGTTTCGCGTTGTTGGCTTTTTTGGCAAATGCCCAAGTTACCCAACGAAATATGTTGGGCAATAAATACGCATTGGAGGCCGTCAAGCAAACATTGCTGGCACGCGACCAATTTAAGCCTTATCCAACCACACCGCAAGAATGGAAAGCTGCCGTGCCCGATTCGGTGCTGTTGGCTACCGTCAAACTGGCAGAAACCCTCATTGATTTCAAATTTGAACCCATCTCGGCCTCCGTATCGCTCGATTTTATGCGCTCAGGCGACCGCACCCGCCACGGCAATATTTCGTTTGCCAAACGCAACACGCTTATCAATTTGGTGTTGGCCGAAAGCATGGAGAACCAAGGTCGTTTTACCGAGGCTATTCTCAACGGTGTGTGGTCCATCTGCGAAGAAAGTTTTTGGGGTGTTCCCGCGCACATCAGCGGAACGGGTTTGCCCGATGCCGAAGACCGAATCGTGGACTTATTCGCCGCCGAAACTGCCGCTGTACTGGCTTTGACCGACTATTTTACGGGCGAAAAATTAGACAAAATAAATAAATTAGTTCGCAAACGGATTTATTACGAAACCAACCTGCGAATTTTTGAGCCAATGCTTCGCAATCCTGATCGTTATGGTTGGATGAGCAAAACCAAGCCCGTCAATAACTGGAATCCCTGGATTATGTCCAATTGGATGACGGCCACGCTGTTTTTAGAAAAAGACGAAGCCCGTCGCGCCCAAATGCTGCACCAATCTATGTTGGGTTTAGACCTGTATCTCAATGGTTTGGGCGATGATGGCGGCTGCGACGAAGGCCCCAGCTACTGGTTTGCGGCGGGGGCTTGCGTGTTCGACTGCTTGGAACTGTTGGAGGCGGCTACTCAGCAAAAAGTGAACATTTATAACGAGCCGTTCATTCAAAAAATGGCTTCTTATGTCTATAAAACCCACATCTCGGACGACTATTTTGTAAACTTCGCCGATGCCGACCCCAAACTCAAACCCGACGGTGTGATGCTCTATCGTTTTGGCAAAAAACTCAATGACCCTGCCTTGGTAACCTTTGGGCAATGGGCCTATTCCAAATTTTCCGCTGCTGTTTCCAACAACGGCTTTCATCGAATGCGCCGCGTACAAAACTTGCTCACTATCAAGAATATAGTACCCAATGCGGCAGCCTATCAGCCCGTTTCAGATGCTTGGCTCAACGATATTCAGGTTTTGACGGCTCGCTCAAACAGCGGCTTGTTTATGGCAACGCACGGTGGCCACAACGCCGAAAGTCATAATCATAATGACGTGGGCGATTTTTTGCTCTATTCCAACGGCGAACCAGTTCTGATTGACGCGGGACGCGGAAACTACACCGCCCGCACGTTTTCCAGTCGGCGATACGAGCTGTGGTTTACGCAGTCAGAATACCACAATTTGCCCATCATCAACGGAGTAGGGCAAAAGGCAGGCCGCCCGTTTGAGGCCAAAAACGTAACCAGCACCGTAAACGACAAAGAAGCTACGCTCGCAATGGACATTGCCTCGGCTTACCCAAAAGAAGCGGGCGTGCAGTCGTGGAGCAGAAGCGTCAAATTGAATCGGGTAAAAAACCAGGTTGAAATGGTGGATACATATACTTTGACCGAAGCCAAATCGCTGCACCAAGTCTTTATGACAATCAGCGCGGTGGATATTTCGACGGCTGGAAAAATTATCCTAAAAACCCCGAAAAACCAAACCGCCGAGATAGAATTCGACCCTAAGTTGTGGGAAGCCTCCGTTGAGATACCCTCGACCGACGGAATGGAATACAGTAGTTTCAAAACCAAGTGGGACGCTCAGCCCGTAAGTCGCATCTTGCTGACTCACAAGAAAGTAGCCTTGAAAGGAAAGGTTGCTTTTACCGTAAAAATGAAATAGAATTTTGAAGCACTAAATTACGGCAATAAATCGGGGCGGCGTTGGCGCGTTCGTACCAACGATTGCTCAAAACGCCAGTCGTTGATGTGGGCTTCGTGGCCCGAAAGTAGCACCGCAGGCACGGCGTGTCCTTCAAAATCGGCGGGGCGGGTATAGACGGGCGGTGCCAACAAATTGTCTTGAAAAGAATCGGTTAAGGCCGAGGTTTCGTCGTTCAGTACGCCAGGAATAAGCCGAATGATGGCATCAGAAACCACGCAAGCAGCCAGCTCCCCTCCCGACAGCACGTAGTCGCCAATGCTGATTTCTTGGGTAATAAACAGTTCTCGTACGCGCTCATCTACACCTTTGTAATGCCCACAGAGTATGATTAAATTTTGAACCATCGAAAGCCGATTCGCCATTTTTTGTTCAAACCGCTCTCCGTCGGGGGTCATGTACAGCACCGCGTCGTAAGTGCGCTGGCTTTGCAAATGCCTGATACAGCGGGCAATAGGCTCAATTGTCATGACCATGCCTGCCCCGCCACCAAAAGCGTAGTCGTCTATTTGCCGCTGCTTGTTGAGCGAATAGTCGCGCAAGTCGTGGGCGTGCACTGCTACGTGGCCCGCGTCTTGCGCTCTTTTTAGAATGGAATGAGCAAAAAAACTATCCAACAAGCGGGGCAAACAAGTGATGATGTCTATGCGCACAATACAGATATGTTGAATTTAAGAACGGTATTTTACTTCTACGTTGTGCAGTTCGATGAGTGGTTTCAAGAACTCTTCCAACAGGTTGATATCCAACTGACTGGCAGCATCGCAGAGCGCTTCTGACGGACAGGTGTGGGCTTCTACAAAAAGGCCATCTACCCCCGCACTCACGCCCGCCCGGGCCAAAACGGGCAAAAATTCGCGCGCGCCGCCGTTTACGTCTTTCGACGGAATACCGTATTTTCTAATGGCGTGCGTTACATCAAACACCACGGGGTAGCCAATGTTGTTGAGGTGATAAAAGCTGCGCGGATCTACTATCAGGTCGTTGTAGCCAAAAGAATAGCCGCGCTCGGTCAAAATAATTTGGTGATTGCCGCTGTCTTCAATTTTCTTAACGGGGTGTTTCATATTTTCGGGAGCCAGAAACTGCCCGTGCTTCACGTTTACGACGCGTCCCGTTTTTGCCGCTGCTACCACAAGGGTAGTTTGCATGCACAAATAAGCAGGAATTTGCAGTACATCTACCACCTCAGCTACGGGGGCGCATTGGTCGGGGTAGTGCACGTCGGTAAGCAGCGAGAACCCAAATTGTTCTTTTATTTTGGCCAATATTTTAATACCTGCGTCCAAGCCAGGCCCCATGTAGTAGTCGAGGCTGCTGCGGTTGTCTTTCTGAAAAGAAGATTTGTAGATTATTTTGATATTGAGCCGTTCCGAAATCTCTTTGAGGCGTTCGGCTATGGTCATCATTATTTTTTCGTCTTCAATCACGCACGGGCCTGAAATGAGAAACAATTCGTCGGCTCCACACTCAATGTCGCCTACTTTTACTATTTTTTTTGATTGCATTTTATATTTGATTCAGTATGTTTTCAATTTTATTTTTGAGTTCGGGAATGTCGCTCAAAATAACCTCCCAAATGACAGCAAAGTCTATTCCAAAATATTCGTGAACTACTATATTGCGTAGTCCCACGATTTTTCGCCATTCTATTTCTTCAAAGCGTTCTTGGGTGGCTATTGAAATATGATTGGCCGCTTCTCCAATTATTTCAATTTGCTTTAAACACGCAAATCGCATCATTGAGTTTTCTAAGAAATGCTCCAAATCTACCTTTTGAGTGTATTCTTGAATCTCTATAATGGCATCGTAAATATGGCTTAATCGTACTTTGTCAGCCAACTGACTCTCTTTCATAAATTATCTGTTTCTCCGCTTCAATATATGGTCTAATGTACTTGGATAAGCCATTTTCAGAAACTAAATCTACTTTTCGTTTCAACATATCTTCTAAATCAAAAATCATTTGTACAAAATGAAGCCCAATGTGTTGCGAGTAATCGAGTTCTACGAGTAGGTCAATGTCACTGTCTTCGGTGGCTTCGCCGCGCACGTAAGAACCAAACAGGTAGGCTTTCAAAACGGGTTGCGTTTTGAAATAGTCTTTTATTTGGCCAATATGTTTTGAAGATAATTTCATTGAGAATAAAACACGGGTCCAAAGTACTTGTTTTTTGGCCTAAACATCAAATACAATGCGTATCTATAAAAAGTTAAAAGCCGTTTTTTGATAATTTGTTTGCCAAACATAACGCAAAAATGAAGCATAGAGTTGCCACGCCCAATCCAAATCCTTAAATTGCGCTCTCAATTAAAGCTATGAAGTCTATGTCGCGTCTTATTTTTTGCCTCGTTTTTTTTGCAGGTACGGCCTTTGCCCAAGATCGTTTTTCGGTAAACATAGCTGCGGGCAAGAGCATTTCGCTGCGCGAGTTGGCCGTTCGAGTAACAGGCCGCAATAGTCTTACGGCCCAAATGGCTGGCGACGGGCTGGCGTTTCAGGTAGGTACAGACTTTCAATTTAGCCGTCATTTGGGTTTTACGGCTCGTTTAAATTACAACCAAAACGAAACCCGCGAAGAAGGTGTAAAAAACTACGCCGCCGTGATTTACAGCATCAATGACCTAACCGCCTCCAACATTCAAGACTGGAGAGCCCTCAGCCTCATGGTAGGCCCAACGCTCAAAGTATTTGTGGGCAAGTTATCGTTGCAAGGGCGGTTGTTGGGCGGCTACACTACCATAACAGGCCCCGCATTTTCGGCCAAAGGTAGCTTTTCCAATCGTGATATTTCGGTCGAAACCAAAACAGGAACGGCCCAGAATTGGGCTTTCGGGCTGGGAAGTACGGTCGCTTTCGCGCTCACCCCGCACCTCAGTTTGGCCATCAACGCCGACTATGCCCAGACCAAGGCTGAGTTTGGTAACATTGAAAACGTAGTAACAGCTGCGGGAACAACGCTCACACCTACTACCACCATTGTTCAAGATTTGGGCGTTCTCAACGTTACGGGTGGGCTGGTTTTCTCGTTTTAGGGGTGTTGGGCAACAAGAAAAGCTCATTCATTTATTTTTTTCAATATTTTTATATTTTTTTTCATTAAATTGATATTTCAAAAAACTATATTTACGCCATAATGGTTTTAATGGTGCATACACGCAATTTTTGAAATGAATTTTCTGAAAAAATCAAGCCGTCCCTCTCTCTTTTGGTACATTACCGAGCCTGGCCGCGCCCTTACCGAGCTGGGTTTGACGTATCCCTACAATAGTTTTCACAAAACCGAAAAAATGGGCGACGGCCACCCCGTCATGATATTGCCTGGCTTTATGGGCAGTAAAAGCTCAACAGGCATGTTGCGTGGTTTCGTCGAAAAATTGGGCTACAATGTCTATGACTGGGGTTTAGGCCGCAATTTGGGCAAAGTTGAGTATTTAGACTTGCTCGTAATGCGTCTCGAAGATATTTATGCCGAAAACAACCAACGCCCCGTGAGCCTCATTGGGTGGAGTTTGGGCGGGGTTTTTGCGCGGCAATTGGCCAAACAAAAGCCGCACTTGGTGTGTCAAGTCATTACACTGGGGTCGCCATTTCAGAATATTACCGCCGACAACAACGCTACTTGGATGTATTCGGTGCTGTATGCGGGCCAAAAAGTAAAAGATTTGGACAAGTCATTATTGCAAAATTTTCCATTACCTGCGCCCGTACCTACTACGGCCATCTACACCAAAGAAGACGGCATTGTGCCGTGGCAGTCGTGCATAGAAGCACACGAAGACCGCATTCACCAAAACGTGCAGGTGCGGGGTAGTCATTTTGGGCTGGGCATGAACGCCAGCGTATTTCATATCATCAAAGACCGCCTGCAGTTTACTGAAAGAAACTGGCTTCCTTTTAAGCCCAAAGGAGTTTTTGAAAATTTGGTGGTTTACCCGTAAAAATGTATTGAAAATAACATCAAAATGTTTTTTATCAGCGTTTGAACAGCACGCTGATAAAAAACATTTTTGGTACATTTTGTATTTTTACATAGAAACATATCTATCTTTGTATCTCTAATTTAAGACATCATAAAAAATGGTTTTAACAGAAAGAATTGAGGCCGACAAATTATTGTCGGCAGTCAATATGCTGAAAGTAATTGCCCACCCTGTGCGTTTGGCTATTGTGGACTTATTGACCGAAAACAAGCGCATGACCGTTCTTGAATTGCAAGAAGCCCTCAACTTAGAACAAGCCATTGCTTCCCAACAAATAACGCTGATGGAAGACAAAGGAGTTTTGGTGGCTGAAAGAGTTGGGCGCAATAAGTATGTTTCATTGCGTTTTCCTAAAATGATCAATATTGTAAGTTGTTTAGAAAATTGCTGCAACGAAACATAAAAATATGGACAGAATAACCCGTACCTTGCCTATCAACGCCGAATATTGGGACAACCAATACAAGCAAAATACAACAGGATGGGATTTGAAGCAAGTTTCGCCCTCACTCAAAGCGTATTTTGAGCAGTTAGACAACAAAAAACTTGCTATTTTGATTGCTGGATGCGGTAATGCTTACGAAGCGGAATACCTTTATTCGTTAGGATTTCAAAATATTACCTTGGTCGATATTTCTGAAACTTTGGTGAATACCTTAAAAGAAAAGTGGAAAGATACTTCAATACAAATCGTCCTTCAAGATATTTTTGAGCATCAAGGAATGTACGATTTAATCGTTGAGCAAACACTTTTTTGTGCCATAGACCCAACTTTGCGCCCAAAATACGTTGTTACGATGCACCATTTGCTTACCGAAAAGGGAAAATTAGTAGGTTTGCTTTTTGATAAAGAATTTGACAAGCAGGGGCCGCCCTTTGGTGGCAGCAAACGTCAATACGAACCATTGTTTAGCCCTTATTTTACGTTCAATACTTTTGAAGCGTGCCACAATTCGGTATTGCTCAGACAAGGTGCCGAGCTATTTATCAATTTTTCAAAAAAATAACCACACTCAGTTTTCAATTTATCAAATGAATAATTCAAAATTTACCGTAGAACAAATCTACACAGGATGTTTGGCGCAAGGTGCTTATTACATTACGTCAAATGGCGAAGCCGCTATCATTGACCCGCTTCGTGAAACCCAACCGTATATGAATAGGTTGGAAAGAGATGGCGTAACCCTTCAATACATTTTTGAAACGCACTTTCACGCCGATTTTGTGAGCGGACACGTTGATTTGAGCAAAAAAACAAACGCCCCCATCATTTATGGGCCCAACGCTGCGTGCGAGTTTGAGTGTATTTCGGCAACAGATGGGCAGGTTTTTGAATTGGGCAACGTAAAAATAAAAGCATTGCACACACCTGGACACACCATGGAAAGTACTTGCTATTTGTTGATAGACGAAAACGGCCAAGAAAATGCTTTGTTTAGCGGCGATACGCTGTTTATTGGTGATGTAGGCAGGCCCGATTTGGCCCAAAAAGCGGCCAATATGACCCAAGAGCAGTTGGCCGCAACCTTGTTTCATTCGTTGAGAAATAAAATAATGACTTTACCCAACGACGTACTGGTTTATCCTGCGCACGGCGCGGGCAGTGCTTGTGGCAAAAATATGAGCAAAGAAACCGTTTCTACCATTGGCAATCAAAAATTATTTAACTACGCCCTGAGAGCCAATATGACCGAAGCCGAATTTGTGAAAGAAGTTACCAATGGGCTTCTTCCACCACCCCTATATTTTGGCGCAAATGTAGCCATGAATAAAAAAGGCTATGACAGTTTTGAGCAGGTGTTTAACAACGGAATGAGAGCTTTATCGGTAACTGAATTTGAAGTGGCTGCCGAAGAAACAGGGGCGTTGATATTGGATACCAGAGAAAATACTACTTTTTGGCAAGGTTTTGTGCCTCAATCAATCAACATTGGTATCAATGGCGATTTTGCCCCTTGGGTAGGTGCTTTAATTGGCGATGTCAAACAAGCCATCATTTTGATAACCGAACTTGGCCAAGAAGAGCAAACCGTTACGCGCCTCACCCGCGTAGGTTTCGACAACCTCGTTGGGCACTTGGAAGGCGGCTTTGAGGCTTGGAAAAATGCAGCAAAAGATATGGACACCGTAAATAGAATAACCGCAGCGCAGTTTGCCAACGACGTAAAAATTGGGGAAAACAAAGTGATAGATGTCCGCAAAGAAAGTGAGTACGCCGCCGAACACGTGGACGAGGCATTCAGCAGACCTTTGGCAGACATCAACAATTGGGTAAAAGACATCAATCCAGCCGAACATTTTTATCTACATTGCGCGGGCGGATACCGAAGTATGATGGCTGCCAGTATTTTACAAGCACGTGGTTACCACAATTTTACAGAGGTTGAGGGAGGTTTTAAGGCCATTTCTGCCACAAGCGTTCCAAAAACTAACTTCGTTTGTCAAAGCAAAGTGATGAGTTAAATCGGTTACGCCCAATCTGCGGGTTGCGTTTGTTCGTCTAATTTCAATTTTTGTTTAAGCCAATAAACTGTTCCACAAGCCAATCGCGTTTTTGTTTGGTAACGGGCACTTGCACGCCGTCGGCCATGAGCAGGTAGCCGCCTTCTTGTTTTACTATTTTTTTGAGATAGGCGGGGTTAATGACATGCGACTGATGCACCCGCACAAATCCGCTGGACTCTAAGGCTTGCTCTACTTCTTTGAGCGTACGGCAAATGAGCAGTTTTTGGCCATTTTCTAAGTAAAAGTGCGTATAGCTGGCATCGGCCATGCAGCGTATTATCTGTTTGATTTCAATGATTTCGTGGCCTTCTTGGGTGGGTAGTGCCAAGCGAGTTTGGGGTAGCGAACTGGGCTGCAAATTGGCTTGTAATGCCTGTATTTGAGGTACTTGCAGTTGTTTTGTTTGTTTTTTTTGCCAACGACTCAGGGCTTCGCGCAGGTCGTGTTCTTCGATGGGTTTGAGCAAGTAGCTCAGCGCACTCACCCGAAACGCCCGAATGGCGTACTGGTCGTAGGCGGTGGTGAAGATTACGTCAAAATGATAGGTATCAAACTGCGCCAGCAAATCGAAGCCGTTCAAGCGGGGCATTTCTATGTCAAGAAAAAGCAGGTCAAATACCGCCGTGCGAAGGTACTCCACGGCCGCTTCGGGTTGGTTCAATTTGGCCACTATTTCTACGTCCATGTTGAGGCGGCGGAGCTTCATTTCGAGCAGCTCGGTGGCGGGTTTTTCATCGTCTATGAGTATGGCGCGTATCATGTTTTTTTACAAAATATCACACAAAGAGTTGGGAATATCTAAATTGAGATTGCTGGCGGGTCTTTTAAACTTCACGTACAGTTGATCGTAGGTTAAAGACTGCTTTTTTAGGTTTATGAGTTCTGTTTCAGATACTATAAGTACTCCTCCAAAGCCACTACATGGGTCGCTTGCATAGCTTAATATTTTTTTTCGAGGATAGTAGTTATATACCGTGGCGCAATTATCTCCTGTAATATGCACTTCATAGTATTCTCTTTGAAACCATCGGGTAATTTCAAAAGATTCAATCAATAACTGAAGTGCTAATTGTTCACCTTTTGTCTTATGACATTCGATATAAACACTTTTTACTCGGCCTGTATTTTTCCAAAGTAGCAAGGCCAGTGTCAAGCCTGCTGTTATTTTTAAAAAGTTTCGGGTTTTGGCTGTCTTCATCATAATTTTTACAAATCCAGCACAATTTTTAACTGATTTTCAATGGCTTGACGCGCACCAATATCTTTAATTTGCCCTAATTTTCTTTTGAGGCGTTTGTTGTCTATTGTCCTAATCTGGTCAATTAGTACGTCCGAATTTTGGCTAAGGCCTGTTTCGGGTAATACAGCACCAAGATTGAAGCGTAAAATATGAGCGTTTACAGTTACATTGGTTGTAATGGGTAAAACTGCCGTTGAAAAATGGGTAGCGTTCAGTAAATCGGTCTGAATAACCAAGACGGGGCGCATCTTGCCCGCTTCGGTGCCAAAACTGGGGTCGAGATTGGCCAACCAAACGGCCCAGCGTTCAATATTCATAGTCTTTTTCTAAGTTTTCCATTTCGGCCAGTACTTCCATCGAAGAAGTACGTACCAAATTAGATTCGGTGGCTAACTGGGTGGCAATCTGAGCACGCTTTTTGAGCTGGTTGTAATAGGCCACAGCCTCATTGATGTAAGAGTTACGCGATTGCTTTAAGTTTAGAAGCACCAGCTCGGTTTCTTCCAAAATTTTTTCGTCGAGTTTGAGTGACAAATTAATCATTTTTGGTGATACTATTTAGATATATTACAAATGTACACTATTTAGAAAACAACTACAAAGCTTCTATTTGATACCCAATCCTGACCAACGTTCCCGAAGCGCTATCTTTCTGTAAATCAAATACTTCTATGTTGAGTTGGTTGGGATAATTGCGGTTAAATAGCTCCATGCGCCGTTGTGTTATGTCCATGCCATACGATTTGCGCTTCATGGTAGAACGACTGCGGAGTTCAGCGGCTTTTTTGAGGCCAATGCCATTGTCTTCAATCTCAAATTGGAGTTGGTGTGCCTCTTTCTGAAAAACCCTGACTGTGAGGCGTTTGTCGGAATGATGGCTGGGCATAAGACCGTGCCAAATGGCGTTTTCGACAAAAGGTTGCAGCAGCAACGGCGGTATCATTACGGTTTCAATCTCTATTTCTTTGGCAATTTCGAGGGTATAAGAAAAATCTTCTCCCATTCGAGTGGCTTCAATGTCTAAGTAATGACGTAAGGCAGTAAGTTCGTCGGAAAGCGAAATGGTATCCTCGCGTGAGTGAGTGAGTGTCATTCGGAGGAGTTTAGAAAATTTGGCCAAATACTGCGTGGCTTTTTCCTCATTGTTAGACATAATGAGGTACTCCAACGAATTGAGGCTGTTGAACAAAAAATGCGGGTTCATTTGCGAGCGCAGGGCCAGCATTTCGGTTTCGGCCATGCGCTTTTCATTCATTGCTTTGGCTTCCAATTCTTGAAAATAAGCCCGTTGGTTCTCCGATTTTTCTTTTTCTGATAACCGAAAACGCTGGGCCAAGGCCAACGACAACACCAAAATCTCCATCACCACCGCAAACGACAACGTGAGCAGGTCGTCGAGGTCGGCAGGAAATTTTACGCCCTTCAAAATAACCTCGCCCGCCCGCAACCAAGCCAATATTCCGAAGAAACCAAGTACAATATTGGCCCACATCACGTAAGGCACCATGGGCGATTTGACTCTTTTACCCACCCACCAAAGCGAAAATGCGTAGATGGGAATGGCAATAAACCTTCCTCCCCAAAATGAAAGTTGCTGTACGCCTCCGTCGTTGGTGAGAATCATAACACCCAGATAAACAACACCGTAGCCCATCATAGCGTAAGCAACTTGCCGAAACCACCGCTGCGATTGCGGGCTGTTTTTAGGTAAATCAAGTAACTCAATTATAAAAAATAAATACAGCCCAATACCCCACCACATGACCGATTCCATTAGGTGCATTTTGAGCAACGGCCACTCGCCCAATGCCCGCCCAAGTGGTGTGTAAGCACGGACTTTGAGCAATGAAAACAAAAAACTGCAAGCCACATAGCCCCAGTAATACAAGAAAATACGCTGCCGATACCGCCAATACAACAATCCCACAAACAATACTACAAGCAGCAACGCGCCCTGAATCCAGCTTCGATACTGAAATTCGGGCATATTGCGGCGGTAGTCGCGGAGCGAGGTTTGGCGGTGGTAGGCTTCGCTTTCGAGTCGTAAATTGAGCGATAGTTGGGGCGTGTTCATACCCGTAAAGGTGGAGAATAGCCCCGCACGATTGGCAATGCGGGCGTAAATACGCACCGTTTGCCGCGCCGTCAGCGTCAGGGGAATGTAGTTGTCGTAGGCATTAGAAGCCCAGCGCGAAGTAGGTACCATGCTCCCCGCTTCTAACTTTTTAAATGAACCAGCAGCATTTTGCACAAAAAACTGCACGTGCTGGTTGCTGGGCGACGTATTAACGAAAACGTTTTGAATGGAATCGGTATCGTTGTAAAACGCGAAGCGCAGCCAATGTGCTTGCTGGGCGTTGCCTACGGGCTTAGGCGGCAGCGGCTGCCACTTAAAAGTGAGCGTGTCGGCCAGGGTGCTGTGCAGCGGGGCGGCGTACCAACGCACCTCTTCCTTAAAATACTGGTCAGTAGCTACTTGGCTCAGGCGCAGTGGTTTTTGGGCAAAATGCAGCAACGGCCACCCCACCAACGCCACACCAAGTACGGCTCTAATTGCCCACTTGCGCGTAGCAACTTTTATAAAGTTATGTATAGAGCGGTTGGCCAATGTTTTACAACTGATTTTTTACAAAGTAAACCACTGCCGCCGCACATTCTACCCAACCACTCTACCAAAGTAGCCTTTGGGTTGCTGAAATTGGCTTTTGGGTGAACGAATTGAGCCAATAACAAAGAAAGTAGGCGTGATGTAGTTGCATTAGCTTCGGGTTTTTATTATCGCCACGCGCCGTTGGTAGTAAAATTTGCCCCTATTCTCAACAAAAAACAAGGTGCCGACCAATTTGGCCAAAAAATCCGCGATTTGATTGCCCGTAAATAACCCAATTATAATTCTCTGATTACCAGTTTTTTCCAACGCACTTTGATGCCGCCACCGTCGTGAATTTGCAACGCAATGGAGCCGTTGCCCGCGCCTATTTTTTCGTCGGTAAAGTCCACCATGGCTTTGCCGTTCAAAAAAGTTTGTACGCGCCCGCCTTCGGCTCTGATTTTGAGGGTGTTCCACTCGCCAAACTGCAAGATGTTCTCTTTTTCGTCGGGAATCTGAATGAGCCAACCACGCCCGTACGACTCATAAATACCGCCCGTATCGTGGTTGGGTTCGGCTACTTCTATTTGCCAGCCCGCTATTTTGGTAGTTCCTTCGGCAATATTCGACCTAATAAAAACGCCACTGTTGCCGTTTGCCCCTTGCTTAAATTGCAGCGTTAGTTCAAAGTTTTTGTAGGTTTTTTCGGTAGCCAAATAGCCATAACCTTTGTCTGGGCCACTTTCGCACACCAATTCTCCGTTTTCGGCGTACCATTTTTCTGTGCCAAAAATTTTCCAACCAGTTAGGTCTTTACCGTTAAAAAGGACTTTCTTTTTGGGCGGTGCTACAAAAGAAAACAGCCCCACACTGAGCAAAACAAGGAGATATTTCATAGATAAACGAACGTTTTTTTGATTAAAACGCAGCCAACGAGCAAATCTACTACTGAACTTTCAAGCGATTTATGCTTACTTTGCGGTACCATATTCTTACAATCAATTTATGCGTTCGTTGCCAATAAGCCTTTGGGCGTTTATCATTTGCTTAACCTTAGCGGGTTGTGCCACTTCGCAGCCCGTCTTAACCAACAAATGGAGTACGTCGGTGAGTCAGTCGCCCGTGTTTCGGCAAAACCACACGGGCTTTGCGCTCTACGACTTGGCCAAACAAGAAACCGTGGCCGAATACCAATCTGACCGCTATTTTACACCTGCTTCCAACACCAAATTGTTTACTTTTTACGCGGGGCTTTGCCTCCTCCCCGACTCCGTGCCCGCGCTGCGCTACGTTACACGCGGCGATTCGCTCCTGTTTTGGGGTACGGGCGACCCCTCGCTGCTACACCCCGATATGCCCTCAAATAAGGTTATTCCGTTTCTAAAAAATGGGTCAAAAAAACTGTATTTCTACCCCCAAAACTACGTGGGCGAGCGGTTTGGCGCGGGCTGGTCGTGGTCTGAGTACGAGGAATACTACCAAGCCGAGCTTTCGGGCTTGCCTTTGTTTGGCAACGTGGTGCGGTTTTCCAACAAAACAGTTTCGCCGCGCTTGTTTAGAGATAGCCTACAATCTGCTACTTGGCGCGAAAAATTCAAGATTTCGCGGAGCGAGTACGGCAATCGTTTTTATTCGCAAGGCTGGCCCGACAAAACGTTTGTCGAAGATATTCCTTACCGCGTGTTGCCCGCGTTGTTGGCACAATTGCTGGCCGACACCCTCAAAAAGCCCGTGGCGTTGTTGCCAAAACTGCCCGCAATGGGCGCATTTCAAACGCTTTATGGACTCGCCGCCGACACCCTCTATCGCCGAATGTTACAACTCAGCGACAATATGCTGGCCGAGCAGATTTTGCTGATGTGCGCCGCGCAACTCGATTCTTCCAACGCGGGTTTTGACAGCCAAAAAGGCATTGATTACATGAAACAAAAGCATTTGGCCGACCTCCCCGACGAACCCATTTGGAAAGATGGTTCGGGGTTGTCGCGCTATAATCTGTTTACGCCGCGTTCGATTGTGAAATTGTTGCAAAAAATTTACGAAAAAATGCCCCAAGAACAGCTCTTCAATACGTTGGCCATTGGCGGAAAAGCAGGTACCATACGCAGCCAATACAAAACCAATGAGCCTTTTGTGTTTGCCAAATCTGGCACATTGGCCAACAATTACAGCCTGAGCGGTTATCTGCGTACCAAAAGCAATAAGATACTGATTTTCAGCTTCATGAATAGTAATTTTACACGAAGTAGTGGCGAAATTCGCCGCGAAGTAGAGCGCATTTTGACCGAAATCAGGGAGCAATATTAATAAATTTACCATGGCCACCGCCCCCCAACAAATCAAAGATTTTAATGCTGGCCGCAATGCCCAACTCCTGACGCTCAAATACGAGCGAATGTACGAAAGCACCTACCGATTTTTCAGGGCTACTTCGCACTTGTTTTACGCCGACTTTGCCGGGCATTTCAACTACCCCGACCCCACAAAAGTATGGGGTTGCGGCGATTTGCACCTCCAAAATTTTGGCACTTACAAAGCAGAAAACAGGCTGGTATATTTTGACCTAAACGACTTTGACGATGCCCTTTTAGTACCCGCCACTTGGGAGTTGTCGCGGGTGCTGGTGAGTATTTATGTGGCCGCCGAAGACATGGGTTTGAGCAAAGCAGAATGTGATGATTTGGTAGCTACATTTCTAAAAAACTACGCCCAAACGCTGCAAATGGGCAAACCCATTGACGTAGATGCCCGCGCCGCCAAGGGTATGTTGAAGGTGTTTATGAACCGCTTGCAAAGTCTGAAACGCAAAGAATTTATCAAAACCAGAACCGTGAAATTGGGGGAGCAACGCCTGCTGGGCATAGACCACAAAAAAATATTACCCCTGCCCGATGCCAAAAAACAAATGCTGGAAAAATGGCTGCAAAGTTGGCCACAAAGCCACCCCAATCCGTTTTTTAGCAATGTGCGCGACATGGGCATCCGCGTAACAGGAACGGCCAGTTTGGGCTTAGAACGCTACGTGATTTTGGCCGAAAGCCCCAAACAAAAGAACTATTTGTTTGACTTCAAAGAAGCCCGCCGCTCTACTTTGGCCAATTTTGTACAAACCCCACAACCCCTTTGGCCCACCGAAGCGCACCGAGTGGTAGAAACACAGCGGCGCGTAAACAATGTATTGCCCACCTTGCTGAGTGCCGTGGTGCTTGACAATCAGTCTTTTACACTACGCGAACTCCAACCCGAAGCCGATAAATTTGATTTTCAACTCTGGAATGGCAACTTTACCGACTTGCAAGAGTTGATTGCCACCATGGCTACCATTACGGCTTCTGGCCACCTCCGCAGCGCGGGACGACAAGGCTCTTCGATTGCCGACGAACTCATTGATTTTGGCCAACAAACCTCCTGGCAGCAAGCATTGACAACCTATTGTAGCTATTATCCCAACAAAATTCGCCAAGATTACGTAGCTTTCTGCGAAGCCATTGACGATGATTTTTTTGACGTGTAAAAAACGAAGCGTAATTATTTGTAATTGTTGTAATAAATTGCTTTTCAGGTAATTAACTCCTTGAAATTTAAAAATAAATCATTCCAGATAGGCCATACATTTTCCATTCTCCCCAATGAACGAGGCTTTTTTTCAAGTATTGTACCAAGACGAAACGCTGTATCAAGTAGAAGCAAGGCCAAAAACTGCGCCCGTTGTTGCGGCCACACCCGTAATAACTGCTGAAGCCGCACCCACTGTGGCCGTGGCCGCCCCCACCCAACGCCCTGCGCCGCCACCTGCCGTTGCCCTGCCCCAACTCAACCACCAAGTGTTGATTTTGGTAAAAGAAGAACCCGCCCAATTTGAAGCCGACAAAGCCTATTTGGGTAAAATATTGGGAGCCATCAATCTAAGTTGGGACGGCGTGGACATCGTAAACGTCTATGGCTCTGAGCAGTTAGACTTCCGCGCCGCGCTCAACGTTCGCAAAGTGCATCATTTTATCTCGTTTGGCGTGCCGTTTTTAGAAGTAAATCTGGACATTTTGATGAATATTTACGACCCGAAACGCATCAAAGGCGTTAATTTCTTGTTTGCCGACCGCCTCTCCATCATCGAAGCCGACGTGGAGCGTAAACGAAAACTCTGGACCATTTTAAAATCCCTATTTTTGGGTAAATAAACCCCTTTTGCCTTTGTTGAGTATGCCAATAATCAGCGGGGCCGCTCTTCAAAACCCAAACAAAAACGACATCAGCCTAAACCAATGTCGTTTTTGTGTCAATCGCAATTTTCGGAAAGATATAAATCCTCTTCCCTTTTACTTATACCGTTGCCACTTTCTTGGGTTTCGTAAAAAAGCCTTCGCCTGCGGCGGCCATCTCGCGGAGTTTTTGAGTGGGCTGGAAACGCTCGCCATAAGTAGCCGTGAGTCGGTCGCACTCGGCTACGAAAGTTTCGATGCCCACAAAATCTACGAACGACAAGGTGCCGCCCGTGTAAGGCGGGAAACCCCACGCCAAAATTGACCCTAAATCGGCATCTAATTTGGTTCTGATTACGCCTTCTTCGTAGCAACGCACAGTCTCGAGGGCTTGGCGATAAAACAAGCGCGTTTTTACTTCTTCCAAGCTGGGCTGAGTGGCGGCCAACGGGAACATTTCGGCTAAGCCAGGCCACAAAAACTTAGTGCCACCTTCGGGATATTCATAAAAACCTGCTTTGGCTTTTTTGCCCAAACGGCCCATTTCGGTAAACTGCTTAGAAACTTGGTAGGTAGTATCGGTGTCAGGCAGCACGCCGTCGCGCACGGCAGCGGCTGAGATTTTATAAGCCAAATCAATGGCCACTTCGTCGGCTACGGCCAATGCCCCCACGGGCATGCCCATTATTTTGCCCGCGTTTTCTATCAAAATGGGGTTTACGCCATCTTTCAGCAACTCAATGCCTTCTGAGGTGTAAGTGCCAAAGCAGCGAGAGGTGTAAAATCCGCGCGAGTCGTTTACTACAATCGGCGTTTTTCTGATTTTGTTGGTAAAATCTATGGCCACGGCCAGCGCGTAATTGGAGGTTTCTTTGCCCACAATCATTTCCACGAGCATCATTTTATCAACGGGCGAGAAGAAGTGAATACCCACAAAATTGGCGGGATTGGCGGAGGCTTTGGCCAAGCCCGTAATAGGCAAGGTGGAAGTATTGGAAGCAAACACGCCGTTTTCGGCCAGCATGGGTTCGGCTTCTTGCGTTACGGTGGCCTTAAGTTCGCGGCTTTCAAATACAGCTTCGATAATGAGGTCGCTGCCTTTCAAATCGGTGGCATCGGCGGTGGGTTTGATGAGTGCCAAAATTCCTTCGGCTTTGAGGCTGTCCATTTTGCCGCGTTCAATGGCTTTTTTGAGCAAATTGCGCGAATAATCTTTGCCTTTTTCGGCAGCTTCGAGGGTTACGTCTTTCAGTACAACTTCAATGCCCACCAGCGCACTTACGTAGGCAATACCCGCGCCCATCATGCCCGCGCCCAACACGCCGAGTTTTTTTACGTCGGTTGGCGGCACATCTTTGGGGCGGCTTGCGCCTTTTTTGGCTTCGTTCATGCCCAAGAAAATGCTACGAATCAAATTGCCCGCCTCTTTAGATGATGATACGGCCACAAAATGCCGCGACTCAATGTCGAGTCCTTTGTCAATATTGACCAAAAGTCCTTCATACACGCACGACATGATGTGCTTGGGTGCAGGGTAATTACCCTTCGATTTGTCCATCATCATGGCCGTACCAACGGTAAACGTCTGCATTCCGATGGGGCTAAGAACAGCTCCGTTGGGAACTTTGTAGTTGTCGCGGGCTTGGATTTTACCCGTTTTTTTGTTCACTTCGTCCCAAGGTTTTACGGGGCTGGGATTGGCCAAAATCCAAGTTGCTGCTTTTTCCATCATTTCTTCGCGGGTTTCGGCGAGGTCATCTACAATGCCCATTCCTTTGGCATCTTTGGGGCTGAGTTCTTTGCCTTCAATGATGAGCGGCAGGGCAGCTTGCATGCCAATCATACGAGGCAAACGCTGCGTACCACCCGCGCCAGGCAGCAACCCTACTTTTACTTCGGGCAAACCAAATTTGGCTTTGGGATTGTTGAGCGCTACGCGGTAATGGCTGGCCAAGCATATTTCCAAACCACCGCCCAGCGCAGTGCCGTTAATGGCGGCTACTACGGGTTTACCGTTGGTTTCTATTTTGCGAAAAACGCGGTTTAATTCTTGCGACATTTTAAGCATTTCAGCAGGGCTTTCGCCTTGGTTGCGTAAAATCATCTTTAAATCTGCCCCGGCCACAAACTCTGGTTTTTCGGACGTAATGATGATGCCCTTTACGTCGGTATCGGCGTAGGCTTTTTCGAGCGCATTGGCAAAAGCGGGCATAGACTCGTCGTTCAAGACGTTCATGGGCGCGCTGGTCATGTTCCAGCTAATGGTCGCTATTTGGTTGTTTACTGAATAATTGATTGCCATTTTTTTGTTAAGTTTTATGAAGCCACATCCTAACCCTCCCCTTCTAAAAAAGAGGGTTTTTACTACTAATACCCCCTCTCTTTCAAAAGAAGGGGATTTTTACTACTAATGCCCCCTCTCCTTCAAAAGAAGGGGATTTTTACTACTATTACCCCCTCTCCTTCAAAAGGAGAGGATTTTTACTACTAATGCCCCCTCTCCTTCAAAAGGAGAGGATTTTTACTATTACTACCCCCTCTCCTTCAAAAGGAGAGGGCTGGGGTGAGGTTACTTTGTTTTAACCCCACCCTAACCCTCCCCTTGTAAAGAGGGAGGGAATTGTTACTACTACTACTACCCCCTCTCCTTCAAAAGAAGAGGATTTTTACTATTACTGCCCCCTCTCCTTCAAAAGGAGAGGGCTGGGGTGAGGTTATTGCTTGAAATTACTTTTAATCTTTTTTAATACTGTACTTAAATCACCTAAAACCTCTTCGTTTTTGCATCGTATCACATTGATTTCTAAACCTTTGATTGCTTCGGTTCGGTGGGCATCATACGCTTGTGCTTCGTCCGAATCGTGTACATTGCCATCTACTTCTACGGCCAATCTTTCTTCGGGGCAATAAAAATCAAGCACAAAATAACCAACGCTGTACTGTCTTCTAAACTTTCGATTTTCTAAACGACGACCGCGCAGCACTCCCCACAATACCTCCTCTGCTTGGGTTTGTTCGCGCCGTAATAAACGCCGCGTTTCTTCCATTTCTTTGATATTATACAGAGTTGTCATAATATGGGATATGTCTAATCCTACCCTTCTTCGATAGTGGTCGAGAAATTTACTCCTTTCTCATTCACAAAGAGAAGGATGAGAAGAGGTTTTATTTAAATCAACTCAAAAATGGTGGCGATGCCCATGCCACCGCCGATGCAAAGCGTAGAAAGACCAAACTGTTTGCCCGTACGCTCCATTTCGTCAATCAACGTGGCCGAGATAATGGCACCTGTTGCACCCAGTGGGTGGCCGAGGGCAATAGCACCGCCGTTTACGTTTACTTTTGAAATATCTACGCCCAATTGCTCCATAAAAAACATCGGCACTGCCGCAAAAGCTTCGTTTACTTCAAACAAATCAATGTCTGAGATGCTCATGCCCGCTTTTTTTAACACTTTTTGGGCGGCAGGCACGGGGCCAGTAAGCATAATAGTAGGCTCCGAACCCACAATGGCAAACGCCTTGATTTTGGCGCGTGCTTTGAGTCCAAGTTTTTCACCTATTTCTTTGGAGCCAATCAACAAACCAGCCGCCCCGTCCACAATCTGCGACGAGTTGCCCGCGTGGTGCACGTGGTTGATTTTGTCCATATCAGCATATTTCATCAACGCCAGCGCGTCCAAACCCATGCTGCCCATCATTTCAAAAGCAGGTTTTAGAGTACCCAACGACTCTACGGTAGTGCCAGGCCGCACGCCTTCGTCGCGGTTGAGTAGCGTAATGCCCAACTCGTCTTGGTAAGGCACCAGCGATTTTTCAAAGCGATTGGCCGCTTGTGCGGCACTTGCGCGGCGATACGACTCTGCCGCATAGGTGTCCACGTCGGTGCGCGAATAACCATATTTGGTGGCAATCAAGTCGGCAGAAATACCTTGCGGCACAATGTTGTGGCGACCTATTATGTTTGGATTGAACATCAATGCGCCACCATCAGAACCCATTGGCACGCGGCTCATTGATTCTACGCCGCCCGCTACCATCAAATCTACCTGCCCCGACATGACGTAGGCAGCGGCTTGATTGATGGCTTCCAGGCCCGACGAACAAAAACGGTTGAGTTGTACGCCCGCTACGCTTTCGGCGTAGCCTGCTTCGAGTACCGCCGTGCGGGCAATGTCGGCACCTTGCTCGCCCACGGGTGTTACGCAGCCCATTATTACGTCGTCCACGTAACTGGTGTCAAGGTTGTTGCGTTGTTGAATTGCCTTCAATACGCTGGTTAAAAGTTGGATAGGCTGCACCTCGTGGAGGCTACCGTCCGATTTGCCGCGTCCGCGTGGGGTGCGTGCAGCGTCATAAATCAATGCTTCGGCCATTTTTTTTTAATTGGTGGTTTTTATGTACTTGTGCAAAATAAAACGATGTTTTTAATAAATTTAATTATCTATAAATCAGACGATTGTTTTCAAATCAGCCCATTCGCAAATTTTTAAATTTACTTAATTCGCGGTTTGAAGTTTACAAAGCAGAGATATTCAACAAATCATTTTCTTGTTCAATCATCAAAAAATACTCTGCTTGCATACTATTTTTTGACAAAAGTAAAGATTTAACGAACTATTTCAAGCGTTGGTTTAAAAAGTTCTTGAAAAAATGCTTATTTGTTGATAATACATTTACGGACTTCGCTGCCGGGAATGGGCCAAACATTACCGCAACAGTTCGTTTTTGAACTGCGTTAGCATGGCGATATTGTCTAAAAAAGCCTTAATTTGGTGATAATTCACTGAGATTTGGCCGCACCCCACAGCAATAAAAGCCAGCCCGCAATGAGTGCCGTACCTCCGATGGGTGCAATAGCCCCAAACGCTTTAATGCCCGTAAAGCAAATGGTATAAAGCGACCCCGAAAAAATAAAAACGCCCCCCACAAAAGCGTAACCTGCCCAAGTAAACCACTTGACCGACGTGCCAGGGGCATTTTGGAGCAATACACCCAACATTACCAAAGCCAAGGCGTGATAAAACTGGTAACGCACGGCGGTTTCGTAGGTATCAAACCGACCCGATGCTTCCAAACTTGCTTTGAGTGCGTGCGCCCCAAATGCACCCAAACCAACGCCTACTGCGCCCAAAAGTGCGCCCATTTGAAGAAATAACTTTGCCATTTTTTAGTTTTTGATTTTTAATGCCTCTTTTTTGCGTTGCTGTCCTATCATTTGACCAAACGTGGTGTTGGGCTTCGATTCGTTTAACAAAATAGCTTGCTGCACTATTTCCAAAAACACCTCTTCGCGGGTTTGAAAATCGGACAAATTTTTGAAAGTAATGCCCCGTATCCATTTCCGATTGTTCGCTTCGAGCACACCTGCGGCATCTTCGAGCCAAAACCCTTTCGGAAAACCAATTTCGACGCCCTTAACAGCGTGTATTTTGCCAACGTAGCACACATAGTCGCCACAGGTAAAAAACAACGTATTGTACAACAGCCGTTCGCGCATTTGAACATGCGCTACCGACATCAACTGCCTTAAATAATAAAGCAAATGCCTTACTTCAACCGTTTGCTGACTTATAAAGTCTTCTAAATCAATGTAATTTTTCATTGGTTTAAGTTATTTTGTAGTTACGATACTCGCCTATTCGCCAACCTGTTAGCTGCTCTATCCACATATTGAGGCGGTATCGGAGGGTTAATTTTTTTTGGGTAATATCGTGTGTAAACTGCCAATTTTTCTGCGCAATTCGTGCTTGCATAATTTGCGGATGGGTGCCCTCAAATTTAGCCAAAGAATCAATACCCGAATAATCGAAGGCCACTATATCGGCTTTTTGCGCATCGGTGGCATTGTCCCAATACTTATTTACCGCCCGTTGTTTGTTTTGCATCACGCGCGGGTCTTTTACCCAACCATAATGATACATCTGCGCGTCAATAGGTTTGACGCGCAGCTTCTGGTTTTGGCCTTTTCTGAAGCCCTGCGCGTCGCGGTATGAGTAAATGGTCGGGTCGTTTTTGATGATTCTTATCTCGCGTCGGTACCAGGCGGGCGAGTCGCCGAGGTAATCGTATGAGCCGTAAAAGTGCAGATAATCGAGCAGAAGCCCGTCTATGTTGGGGTCGTTTTGCCAATTTTCCATGGCTGTTTTGATGGTATTCAAATACTTTTGGTGCAGCACTTCGTCGCCTTGCACATAAAACGCCCAGTTGGCTTGCGGCGAAATGGCGCGCAGTGCTTTGTTGGTTTCGTGGGCATACACTGCACCGCCATCGCGCAGCGACTCATCCCAAACGGTTTCTACGATTCTGATTTTGGGCGATCCAATCTGCTGAATCAGTTCGAGCGTGCCATCATCGCTTTTGCCCACGGCCACCACAAACTCATCGCAAAGTGGCAACACCGAACCAATGGCCTCCACCACAGGAAAATCAAACCGAACGGCATTTCGAATAAAAGTAAAACCTGAGACAAACATGGCTGAGAAAGTGTAAAGTGAATTACGGCTGGTTTATGCGGTGGTGGCTGTGTAAAATATCTCAAAGGTATAAAAACAAAACGTGCCATGCTTATTTGCACGGCACGTTTTGTTTTTATGATACCATCTGACACGGGTGTCGGTTTACAATCTTTGCAACGATATATCAATATGCACTACCCAACATTTCTCTGGAAGGTGGTTTCCGTAAAAGAATTTTGCCGCAAAACCGCTGCCGCGTGGAGTGTTATACATTCTTTTTCACTTTTTTTCTTTCGCTGTATATTCTGCCACTACGTTGGTGGTGTAGCTTGCGCCGTCAAAAACAGCTACCCCATTTCTGAACCAATTGACTATTCCAGCGCAACCTGTTGCCGTCAATACCGTTTGCTCGCCCGTACACATTCCGTTGGGCTTGTTGGTACTGATGTAACAGTAAGCACCACTTCTGCACTCATTACATTGCCGCAAGGACCTAAAGTTTCTACTTTGTATTTGTCGCCGTTGTTGGAAACAGTGGTGGCAAAATCATACATATTGGACGTTGCACCAGCTATTACTGAGCCATTTCTGTACCATTGGTAACCCGTAATGGTGCCACTGCCAAACACCGAAAAACTCACATTACTGGCTTCGCAAATCGACGGGTACGTTTACATTCAAAACCACATCTGCGCTCGTTACACTTGGCATTTTCGTAAATTTAGTGGTAATGTCTAACTTTGCATCAAAATTCTAAGAGATGCAAGCAGCAGATTTATATACAAAAATCCTTGGTATCGAAT
>REAB01000023.1 GCA_004293645.1 Cytophagia bacterium
TTGATATTTCTAAGATGTGCCTTGCTTTCTAAGAGGTGGAACATTATTATCCAGAATCTAACAAGAACAATATAGGGGGACAAAACGCTATTGCACCCATTCAGTGCAATAATACTGAGCGTGAAATTGTGGATGAATTACTTGCTAACGGCGTACCCAAATCAGACATTGTGCTGGGATTTATGCCGCCCCACGCCCGTCATTTTTCAGGCTTTGCCGTGGCCTGATACGATTAAAATAAAATGCCATCTGTTGGCTGTCTCGACCAAAGACTTTATTCCAGTCCACAAAGACGACTTCGTGGAAGCCCTGCGGTAGTTGTAGAAAGTGAAGTGAGTTTTGGAAACATTCGCCTTCAATTTGCGGTTATTCTCCAATTCCAATGTAATTTTGCAAAACAACTTAATTGTGCCATATTGACCCAATATGCACAACTCAATACTATTTTTAGATGAATCATATCCGCAATTTTTGCATCATTGCCCACATAGACCACGGCAAAAGCACACTGGCCGACCGCCTGCTCGAATTTACCAATACCGTTACTGACCGCCAAATGCAGGCGCAAGTGCTCGACGACATGGATTTGGAACGCGAGCGGGGCATTACCATCAAGAGCCACGCCATTCAGATGGACTATATCCACAAGGGCGAAAAATATACGCTTAACCTCATAGATACGCCTGGTCACGTAGATTTTAGCTACGAAGTGTCGCGGTCTATTGCGGCTTGCGAGGGCGCGTTGCTGCTCGTTGATGCCTCGCAAGGCGTTGAGGCTCAGACTATTTCCAATTTGTATTTGGCCATGAACCAAGGGCTGGTTATCATTCCAGTTTTGAACAAGATTGACCTACCTGGGGCCATGCCCGAAGAAATCAAAGACGAAATGGAAGACCTGCTGGCCTGCGAGCGCGACGATATCATTGCGGCTTCGGGCAAAACGGGCATGGGCGTAAACGATATTTTGACGGCCATCATTGAGCGTATTCCGCCCCCCAAAGGCAATCCAAATATTGAGCTGCAAGCCTTGATTTTTGATTCTACTTTCAATTCATATCGTGGCATCGAAGTTATTTTTCGGGTACAAAACGGCAGCATTCGCAAAGGCGACAAGGTGAAATTTGTGGCCACGGGCAAAGAATACAACGCCGACGAAATTGGCACGCTGCGCCTCGAAAAAGAACCCAAAGATGTGATTGAATGTGGCGACGTGGGCTATTTGATTTCGGGTATCAAAGTAGCCCGCGAAGTAAAAGTAGGCGACACCATTACGCACGTTGATAAACCTTCCAAAGAACCCATCAAAGGTTTTGAAGAAGTAAAACCGATGGTTTTTGCGGGCCTGTACCCCGTCGAAACCAGTGAGTTTGAAGAAATGCGCGAAGCCATTGGCAAACTGCAACTCAACGATGCCGCGCTGGTTTGGGAACCCGAAACCTCAGCGGCGTTGGGCTTCGGTTTTCGCTGCGGTTTTTTGGGAATGTTGCACATGGAAATTGTGCAAGAACGCCTCGAACGCGAGTTTGACATGACCGTCATTACCACTGTGCCGTCGGTTAAGTTTCACGTCATCAACACCCGCGACGAGCTGCTCGAAGTAAGTGCGCCCTCCGAAATGCCCGAACCCAACCACATCAACTGGATTGAAGAACCCTTTATTAAGGCCCAGATTATTACCAAAGCCGACTACATTGGTGGCATTTTGAAACTCTGCATGGACAAGCGTGGCATGATTAAAAACCAGACTTACCTCACCGCCGACCGCGTGGAGTTGGTTTTTGAGATGCCGCTGGCCGAGGTGGTTTTTGATTTTTTTGACAAACTCAAAACCATTTCGCGCGGCTACGCGTCGCTCGACTATGAGCTGATTGGCTACCGCGAGTCGGAGATGATAAAACTGGACGTAATGCTCAACGGCGACCCCGTGGACGCGCTTTCGGCCATTGTGCACCGCAGCAAATCGTACGAGTGGGGCAAAAAGCTGTGCGAAAAACTCCGCGAGTTAATTCCCCGCCAAATGTTTGAGATTGCGATTCAGGCGGCCATTGGCCAAAAAATAATTGCCCGCGAAACCGTCAAAGCCATGCGCAAAGACGTGATTGCCAAGTGCTACGGTGGCGACATTTCGCGCAAGCGCAAACTGCTCGAAAAACAGAAAAAAGGCAAGAAAAGAATGCGTCAAATTGGCTCAGTAGAAGTGCCACAAGAAGCGTTTATGGCCGTTTTGAAGATAAACTAAAAGCGAAGAAAATGACAGCAACACCCCTCAAAACACAAGTATATGAGCTTGTAGAGCGCGTAGATGAATTGTACATGGAAGACCTCCTTCGTTCTATTAAATTATTTTTGGAGCAACGCCAAACGATTGATTTTGATGATGCTTCGCCCGAAATAATGACTAAGTTGCAGCAATCTTTGGTGCAAGCAAACGAGGGCACTTTGGTCTCAAACGAAGAAATGAAAAGACAAACAAAATTGTGGCTTACGAAATAGTTTGGACTCCCGCCGCCCAAGAAGATTATCGGCAAATTATTGATTATTTGCTTGATAAATCAAATGACAACGTAGCCGAGCGTTTTACCAACGTTCTTTTTAAGGATTTAACAATTTTAGAATCAATGCCTTACATCGGCAGACCTCACTCTAAGATGAGTGCCGTGAGGGAATTGGTAACAGGCTCGCGATATATTTTGTTTTACACAGTGCTGCGGCAGGAAATAATATTACTGAACATAATCAACACAAGTCGAGCCGAATAAATAAGAACTTAAATTACTTAAATGGCACTTCCAGCACATACCACCGACTATTACACCATCGAGCAATATTTGGAACTCGAACGCCAAACGGGACACAAATACGAGTACGAAAATGGCGAAGTGTTTGCCATGGCGGGTGGCACCGTAAGGCACAGCTTGTTGAGCGGAAACATATTTGGAGAACTCCGACAGTTTCTCAAAAACAAGCGTTGTAAGGCGTACAACAGCGATTTAAAAATTGCCATCAACGAAGAAAAATACCGCTATGCCGATGCATCGGTGATATGCGGCCCCGTAGAAAGTTATGAAGAAAACCCCGAAGCAGCCAAAAACCCCGTGCTGATAGTCGAGGTATTGTCCGACAGCACCGCCGCTTACGACCGGGGCGAAAAGTTCAGGAAATACCGTCAGATTGCCACCTTTCGGGAATACGTGCTGATTGAGCAAGAATTTCCGCTTGTCGAAGTATTTTATAAATCAGAAAATGACATGTGGCAGTACCGCGCCTACGAATCGTTGGACCAAATGGTGCGATTGTCGTCTATTGATGCCGAGATTTCGATGGCTGACATATACGAAAGCGTGGTTTTTGAGGAAAATAGTAACGTGTAAAATAAAATTACTTGGCACTTGCCATCATCAGTTTGTCATCGTCGAGTACATCTGGTAGCATGGCATAACGCGAGATATGAGCTATTTTGAGATCGTTAAGAACTCCGACCAATTGCCCATAATTTGACGAAGCAAGCGGTTTTATGGTTACGCTCAACAAATCTTCGGAACAAATACGTTTCACACGCGCCTTTTGTTGAGAAAGTTGCCCCAACACCGAACCGTAAGAAATTCTTCTGGTCGCCGAATGGTCTTTATAAGGATTGACGCACAAATACACTTCTTTTTCGGCCAAAAATAGCACTATATTTCGATCATTATTTTGGTCATTATTTATTGGAAACCCACAGCCATAACGACTAATAGCATTAAAAATCAACGCTTTAGGCTTATTTAGTATTTCTAATGCAAAAAATGAAGACAACAATACAAAAGCAATTGACACAAAAGGTGTAAAGTCAATTCGTGTTTTGTGCAAGGGGTTTTTGCGTACGTATTTCATAGCTTTGTATTTATAAGATTTACACAAATATATAATTAAAATTTACATATCCAAAGTTTTTGAATAAAAAATTGAGCTGGCAATACGCAGATTTCTGTTAATTTTGAGCCTCAACAATCAACTATTAAAAATTTCTCATTTTTCTCAATAAAAATCCACAATGGCAGAAGTAATCAGAATGCCCAAGATGTCGGACACCATGACGGAGGGTGTTATAGCCACTTGGCACAAAAAAATAGGCGACATCATTAAGTCGGGCGACATCATCGCCGAAGTTGAAACCGACAAAGCCACCATGGACTTGGAGTCGTACCAAGAAGGCACGCTCTTGTACATTGGTGCCGAAAAAGGAGCGGCAGTAGCCGTAGATGGCGTGATGGCCATAGTAGGTGCCGCTGGCGAAGATTACCAAGCATTGCTTGGAGAAGCCCCCCAATCAGCCCCCCAACCCCCGATGGGGGAGCAAATACAAACTCCCCCATCGGGGGCGGGGGGGGCGGTCGTTGTAACCATGCCCAAAATGAGCGATACCATGGTGGAGGGTGTCATTGTGGCGTGGCTTAAAAAAGTGGGCGACGTGGTGAAATCGGGCGATATTATTGCCGAAGTTGAAACCGACAAGGCCACGATGGAACTCGAAAACTACGAAGACGGTACGCTACTGTACGTAGGAGCCAAAGAAGGCGAAGCAGTAGCCGTGGACGGAATCATTGCCATAGTAGGCGAGCCAGGTGCTGATTTTCAGCGGTTGTTGGCCCCGCAAGCCCCCCAACCCCCAATGGGGGAGTCAACAACAAAATCTGTCGATAATTTAGCTTCTCCATCGGGCGGTCAGACGACTCTGGCCGAGGGGGCTTCGCGCATCAAAGCCTCGCCGCTGGCCAAAGCCATGGCCGAGCAAAAAGGCGTTGATTTGAGCAAAATAGCTGGTTCGGGCGAAGGTGGCCGCATCGTAAAACGCGACTTAGACGCGGTCAAGTCCGCAGTCAATGGTCCACAGTCCACAGTGGTTGGTCAGGTTACTCCTGCTGTCCAACGTCCAACGTCGAATCTTGAAATTACTCCCCCATCGGACGGTACGCCGCGCGGGGCTGGGGGGCTTTACGAAGACACGCCCGTTTCGCAGATGCGCAAGACCATTGCCCGTCGTTTGAGCGAGAGTATGTTTACTGCCCCGCATTTCTACTTGACCATGGAAATCACAATGGACAAGGCCATGGAACTGCGCGGTAAACTCAACGAGGTAAGCCCCGTCAAAATTTCGTTCAACGATTTTGTGATAAAAGCCGCTGCTTTGGCCCTCAAACAACACCCCGCCGTTAATTCGGCGTGGCTGGGCGATAAAATTCGTAAATACAATTACGTAAATGTGGGCGTAGCCGTGGCCGTGGACGAAGGTCTGCTGGTGCCAGTGGTGCGCGATGCCGACAAAAAAACGCTCTCGGTAATTGCGGGTGAAGTAAAAGAGATGGCCGCCAAAGCCAAAGACAAAAAACTCCAACCCAAAGACTGGGAAGGCAATACGTTTTCTATTTCCAACCTCGGAATGTTTGGAATTGACGAGTTTACGGCCATTATCAACCCACCCGATGCGTGCATCATGGCCGTGGGAGGCATTAAGCAAACCGCCGCTTTCAACGCCGACGGTAGCGTTTACCCAACCAACATTATGAAAGTAACGCTCTCGTGCGACCACCGCGTGGTGGACGGCGCGTCGGGGGCTTCGTTTTTGCAAACGTTCAAAAAGTTGTTAGAAAATCCGCTCGGAATGTTGGTGTAAATTTCTCTCTAAACACGCATTAATCAAAAAGGTAGCCATCGTGGCTGCCTTTTTTAGTTTACAACTCTTTATCGCTATTTTTGTCAAAAACACAAACAAACCACCTATTTTACCAAAAAACATCGCATGAAAAACATTCTCTCCATTTTACTGGCTGGCACGCTATTGACGGCCCCTGCCTTTGGGCAAGACTCCTCCGCACGTCGAGATGACAAAAACCAAACAAGTCGGGATAACAAAAAAAGTAACAATCGCGGCGACAAAAAAACGAGTGATAAAGCACAAACACCTGATGCAAAAAAAGACGATTTACCACTGGGGGCTTTCAAACTACGCAGCATTGGGCCCGCCGTTACGTCGGGGCGGGTGCTTGACATAGCCGTCAATCCGAACAATTATAGCGAATATTACGTAGCCACGGGCGGTGGTGGTGTTTGGAAAACCATGAATCACGGCGTAACCTTTGAACCCATTTTCGACGGAGAAAATTCATACTCAATTGGTTGCGTAGCCATTGATCCCGCCAATACAAACGTGGTGTGGGTGGGCAGCGGCGAAAACAACAACCAACGCGCCGCCAACTACGGCGATGGCGTTTATAAATCGGAAGACGGCGGCAAATCTTGGAAAAACGTTGGACTGAAAACCTCCGAACACATTGGCATGATTGCCATTGACCCCACCAACTCCGACGTGGTATATGTAGCAGCTTACGGGCCATTGTGGACATCGGGCGGCGAGCGGGGCATTTACAAAACCACCGACGGCGGCAAAACCTGGAAAGCCGTCCTGACGGTGAGCGAACACACGGGTTTTAACGAAGTTCACATAGACCCGCGCCACGCCAACGTGCTCTATGCCACCGCCCACCAGCGGCAACGCAAGGTTTATACTTACGTGAGTGGCGGGCCAGAGTCGGCCATGTACAAAAGCACCGACGGCGGCACCACTTGGAACAAACTCACGAGCGGCCTCCCCACAGGCGACGTGGGGCGCATCGGCATGGACATTTCGCCCGTCAATCCAGATGTGCTGTATGCGGTAGTAGAAGCCGCCGAGGGCGCAGGCACGTATCGCTCTGCCGACCGGGGCGCGAGTTGGAGCAAAATGAACAGCTTTGCTACTTCGGGCAATTACTACCAAGAAGTTTTTTGCGACCCCAAAGACGTAAACAAAATCTATGGCATCTTTCATATTGCTTCCAAAGTAGTTGACAGTTTTTGAGAAATTAGTCCACAAGCATATTGCCCACTAAACATGTAGTCGGAAAAATTAGTA
>REAB01000024.1 GCA_004293645.1 Cytophagia bacterium
CGAGCGTCCTCGCTCGTGCTTACTATTTTGCGACTTCCAGTCGCAGTGGCTGGAAGCCTCCTAATAAGCGGCACGAGCCAGAGGCTCGCGCCATCAGGTTTGTGAAATCAAGAAGGCATTTCTACGCCAACGAACGCCAATCAAAGCCAGTTGTTTTGTAAATTTGCGATTATGAAAAAAGAAGGCAAAAGAAAAGCACCGCCCGTTAAGTTTCAAACGCGGAGCGCGGGGGTTATCAACAAGAGAGCCAAGGCCGTCAATGCCAAATCATTACGGGGCTTGGTGGTGCGCTCTACGGGTTCGTGGTACGACGTGCGCGACCAAGAGGGCGAGCCGTGGCGGTGCCAGCTGCGCGGTAAATTTAAGTTCAAAGACCTCAAAGTAACCAATCCCGTGGCCGTGGGCGACGGGGTTTTTTGGGAAATAGAAGACGAAACCGCCCGCACGGGCATCATCAACGACATTGTGCCGCGCCGCAACTACATTGCCCGCAAGTCGGTTCATAAAACGGCCCACGCCCATTTGTTGGCGGCCAACGTGGACCAGGCTATTTTGGTGGCTACGCTTACTTTTCCGCGCACGTCGCTGGGTTTTATTGACCGTTTTTTGGTTGTGGCCGAGTCTTTCCGAATTCCGAGCGTGGTTATTTTTAACAAACAAGACCTGTTTGACGACGAAATCAAAGCCTATCAGCAAGAACTCGTTGATTTATACGCATCTTTGGGGTGCCAATGCTTCACCACGTCGAGTATGACGGGCGAAGGACTGGCCGAATTTAAGGCGCTGTTGCAAGGAAAAATATCGGTTTTGTCGGGGCATTCGGGTGTGGGAAAGTCGTCGTTGGTCAATGCCATTGCGCCGCATCTTAACTTGCGCACCAATGAAGTTTCGACTTTTGCCAACAAAGGCGTGCACACCACCACCTTTGCCGAAATGTTTGAACTGGCCCCCGATACTTTTATTATCGACTCGCCTGGCATCAAAGAACTGGGGCTTTCGGAGATGGACAAGTACGAAATCGGGCATTATTTTCCCGAAATAAGGGCGTTGATGGGAACGTGCCGCTTCGACGACTGCCTCCACATAGACGAACCTGCCTGCGCCGTAAAAGCCGCCGTAGAAGCGGGCGAGATTGCCCTGAGCCGCTACGAAAGCTACCTCAGTATGCTCGGTGGTGGCGATAATAGGCGGTAAAAAGGCGTTCTCTAATGGTTTTCTAATAAACACAACGGAACAAAACAAGTATATACGTGGTTGTGATTTGGAGATTCATGATGTCTATAAGTAGTTGGGCAGAAATAGGCGGTTCGCCGCTGCGACGCGGGGCCGCCCGTGCGGTTGGCCGCCGCCATTATATTATTTTTGATTTGCAACAAAGGGTAATTTGGTAATAATAAATTGATAAACAGACAATTACAACAAATTACTGTAATTGCAAACAATTACGAGTAAGTACTTATGAGCGCAAACTTAGTTAAACGAGTAACCAAAGAACTGATTCGGGCGGTTGGAATTTCGAACACTTACGATTACCCCAAAAACGAACTTCTCGAATCTACATCGCCCTGTTACAGCCCGAAAACGGTCGAGTTTTTTATCGAAGATTTACTTATTTACGCCCGAAAACACGATTTGACGCTCATTGTCAATGAGTTATCTGTTTTAGAGTTTAATGCGCTCTTGCGGGTTATCAACTACCCCGTTTTGTATTTTGAGCAACAAGGCCCTGAGTTGGTGGCTGTTATTGGGGGCAAAGATTTGCAGGGGCACAGCTTGGCCATTTCGCTGGCCGACGTACCCGCTTCTTATCAACCCACGGAGGGAGTTAAAAAACCCGTTTTGTTTAGCAACCACCCCAAATCCCACAAAAACGGTCAAGTCATTTTCTTGACAACTTTTCCGATGGAACCATTAGTAAGCAACCCCGAAACGCTCCACAAAGAAGAGCACCACCACCCCACACCCGTGCAGCGGTTGTTGCGGCTACTGGGCAACGAGCGCAAAGACATTGGCTACATTTATTTTTATGCCATCGTGGTTGGGCTTATCAGTTTGGTGCTGCCGCTGGGGGTGCAGGCTATCTTCAACTTGGTGTCGAGTGGCATGGTTTTTAGTTCGGTTTATGTGTTGATGGGCTTGGTGCTGGTGGGTTTAATTGGCAGTAGTTACATGCAGATTATCCAAGTTACGCTGGTCGAAATTTTGCAACGGCGCATTTTTACCAAAGCCGCTTTTGAGTTTACTTATCGGTTGCCCCGCTTCAAGTCGGAGTCGCTTTTTGATACGCACCCGCCCGAGCTTATGAACCGATTTTTTGACGTGCTAACGGTTCAAAAGGCACTGCCCAAATTTTTGATTGATATTACCGCCGCCACGCTCCAAATTTTGTTTGGCTTGTTGCTGCTGTCGTTTTATCACCCGTTTTTTATTGCGTTTAGCTTTTTAATTATCTTGGCTTTCTTTGGTATTGTAGCTTTGCAAGGTCGTAAAGGCTTGGAAGCCAGCATCAAAGAGTCAAAATACAAATACCGCGTGGTGGCTTGGCTCGAAGACATTGCGGGTACGTTGTATTCGTTCAAGATGGCGGGTAGCACCAACTTGCCCATTCAAAAAATGGACACGTTGCTCAACAATTACCTCAATTACCGCGCCAAGCACTTCAAAATTTTAAAGGGTTTTTATTATTACGCGCTGGTTTTTAAGACGCTCGTTATTGGCGGTTTGTTGGTTTTGGGTACTTATTTGTTGGTAGATCGGCAAATTTCGCTGGGGCAATTTGTGGCCTCCGAAATAGTGATTGTATTGCTAACGGCGGCGGTAGAAAAACTCTTTTTGAGCATTGATATTATTTTTGATTTGCTTACTGCCGTTGATAAATTAGGCCACGTTACCGATTTACCTTTAGAAAAAGAGGGCGGACATAGTTTTGGAACGCTTCCCCGCGCGGCGGGCTTGGACATAAAAGCAACCAATTTGTCTTATCAATACCCTGAGTCGGCAAGAGTTACGCTTAAAAATATTAATCTGTCGGTTGAGGCGGGCGAGCGGGTCTGCATAACTGGGCAAAACGGCTCGGGCAAAAATACGCTGGCCAGAATTTTGGCGGGTATCTTAACCAACTACGAAGGCAGTCTGCGTTACAACGGTATTTCGATGCGCGACTTAGACACCAATTTGCTACATAATGTCGTTGAAATGAACTTCCCAGGCGAAGATATTTTTGACGGTACTATTCTCGAAAACATCACCATGGGCCGTGCGGGCATTACCATGGACGACGTGCAGCGCGTGCTCAATCAATTTAACCTGAGCGATGATATTTCGCAATTGCCGCTGGGTTTAGACACGCCTCTTGTGTCGGCAGGGCGGCATTTTGCGCTGAGTTTTATTACCAAAATATCGCTGGCAAGACTCACCATCAATATGCCTAAGTTGGTGATTATCAATGATAAATCTCGTAGCTTGGAGCAGTCGGAGCGTGAGCGGGTAATCGAAATTTTTACCAATCCTGACCACAAATGGACGTTGCTGGTTATTTCTGACGAACCCGACTTTATCAGTGCTTGCGACCGCGTGGTGGTGCTTGAAAAAGGGGAGATTCATTCTAATCAAGACTTGAAATCGCTCAAAAAGCTCAATATCATCAACACGCCCACTGCTTCATAGAAAGCTGTTGTTGCGTCTCATTCAATCAACTCATCATGTTAAACTTATCGAACAACCGCGTTGAAGTACCCATCTTGGAACGTGAAATAAATGCCCTCAAAACCCTGCACACGCCCCGTACGGGCATTATTGCCTTTCGGTGGGTATTGGGCATTTTTGTGGCTATTTTCTTAATGCTGTTTTTGCCGTGGCAGCAAAACATCGTTGGAAAGGGCTACGTTACCGCTCTTACGCCCCAAGACCGCCCCCAAAATGTGCAAAACGCCGTGGCGGGGCAAATTAGAAAATGGTACGTGCGCGAGGGCGATTTTGTACAGCAGGGCGATACGCTGCTGGTGATTTCGGAAGTAAAAGATGACTATTTTGACCCCCAAATTTTGGTCAGAACACAAGAACAAATTGATGCAAAAAAACAAGCTGTAGCGGCCTACAATGCCAAAATAACCGCCACCGACCAACAACTGACGGCACTCCGAATGGGCCTTCAATTGAGCCTTCAAAAAGCCCAAAATAAACTCAAACAGGCCCGTTTTAAAGTAAAAAGCGACAGCGCCGACTTCGTAGCGGTGCAGCGCAATTTGCAAATAGCCAAAGAACGCCTCGAGCGCGGTGAAATTATGTACAAAGAAGGCGTGGTGTCGTTGGTGGACGTAGAAACGCGCCGCTTGAAGTTTCAGGAAGACAACGCCAAACTCATTGCCCAAGACCAAAAGCTGGCCATTTCACGCAATGAACTCATCAACGCCCGCGTAGAACTGGGCAGCATCGAAGCCGAGTACCAAAAAGACATTGCCAAGGGTTTTTCGGACCGCAGCACGGCGTTGTCGAGCGTGGCCGATGGCGAATCGGAGCTGTCGAAACTCAAAAATAAGTACCAAAATATTAAAATTAGGCGCGAGCAGTACGCCATTCGAGCCCCGCAGGCGGGCTACGTGGTGCGCGCGCTCAAAGCGGGCATCGGCGAAACCATCAAGGAGGGCGAGTCGGTGGTAACGCTTCAACCCCGCACGCCCGACATTGCCGTCGAAATGTACATCAAAGCCATGGATTTGCCGCTGGTAGAGCCTGGCCGCCACGCCCGTTTGGAGTTCGACGGCTGGCCTGCCTTGCAATTTGCGGGTTGGCCTGGCGCGTCGGTGGGTACGTTTGGGGGGCAAGTGGCCATCATTGACCGCGTAAATAGTAAAAATGGTGGGTTTCGAATTATTATCAAACCCGACCACTTGGGCAACGAAAACGAAAAATGGCCCGCTGCCCTGCGCTTGGGTTCGGCCGTAAATGGCTGGGTAATGCTCAAAGATGTACCCATTTGGTGGGAAGTATGGCGGCAACTCAACGGTTTTCCGCCCGATTTTATAGAAGATGAAGGAGCTGTAACTGAGAAAAAATAAGATTTAGGCTAATGATACCACTATTCTTTGGAACGCGGACAACGCAGATGCAAGCAACGCGGATTTTCGCAGATTTGCACAAAAATCCGTACAAATCCGCGCTTGCATCGCAACGGCGAACCGTTCTGCGTTATCCGCGTTCCGTTAGTTGCTGCTTAACGTGGATTTTGGCCTTGGTATGTTTCACGGCCCAAGCCCAGTCCGACACTGCGAAAGTACTCAGTTACCGCGATTTTTACGACTTGGTAACGCGCAACCACCCCGTTTTGAAACAGGCCAATTTACTGCCCAAAGATGCCCAAGCCGAGCTGCTGATGGCCAAAGGCAACTTCGACCCCAAGTTGGAAGCCAATTTTGACCAAAAATATTTTGACAACAAATACTATTATAATTTTTGGGACACCCAGCTCAAAGTCCCCGTGCAGTGGGGCGGCATAGACTTAAAAGCGGGTTTTGAGCGCAACGTAGGTTTGACCCTCGGCACCGACATTCAAACGCCCCCAGACGGCCTCAGCTACGTGGGCGTAAACGTGCCTATCTTGCAACGATTGATGATAGACCAACGCCGCGCTACGCTCCAAAACGTGCAGATTTTTCAGCAAATAGCCGAAACGGAGCGCATCAAAATGCTCAATAAGTTGGTGCTGTCGGCGGCCAAAGAGTACTGGAATTGGTATTTTACGTATCGTAATTATTTGCTCATCAAGGAGTTCTACGAATTGGCCGATGCCCGAAACGAACTCGTAAGGCGACGGGTAGCGCAGGGAGATTTGCCCGCTATTGACACTGCCGATGCCCAAGTTACGCGCTACGACCGCCGCGTGATGCTCGAGCAAGCCACGCTCGAATTTCAAAATATGCGGCTTATTCTGTCCAATTTTTTGTGGGACGAGCAGCAAAACCCGCGCGAGTTGCCCCCTTTTGCCGTACCGCAAGTGGTACTTTCTGAGCAATTCAACGAGTCAGATTTGGCGCGGTTGCTCGATTTGGCACGGCAGCGACACCCCGAGACCCAAAAATTGGAATTTAAGGCCCAACAACTGCGCGTGGACGAGCGTCTGAGTCGCAATATGTTGTTGCCGCGCTTCGACGTGGGCGTTTCGTCGCTCAATTATGCCCACCGACTTATCACGGGAGTTTCGTCGGGGTCGGATGCGGTTATCCCCAATTATTATAAATTAAATTTTGATTTTTCGATGCCGCTGTTGTTTAGAAAAGAGCGGGGAAAATTGCAGCAGGTGCAAATAAAGCAACTCCAAAACAACTTTGAGCTTAAGCAACTGCGCCGTGAGATAAACAACGACGTGCAGGCTTCTTACAACGACGTAAAAAACCTGGAACGCCAAATACGCGACCAGCAAGTGGCCATTGAGCGGCAACAACAGGTGCTAAGAGCCGAAGAGCGGCGTTTTTCGATTGGCGAGAGCCAGTTGTTTTTGGTTAATCAGCGCGAAGCCAAGCTCAACGAGCTGCGCGTAAAGCTCGAATCTATGAAATCGAAGTACGAAAAAGCCAAAGCCACGCTACTCTTTGCCGCAGGCACCAGCGAGTGATGCTACTCCAACACCACGCCCGTGCCGTTGGCACTGACCATGAGCATTGAGTCGCCGATGGTTTCGTAGTCTAAGTCCACGCCAATGATGGCGTTTACGTCCAGGCGCATGGCTTGTTCGGTCATTTCTTTGATGGAGGAATACAGTATCCAACCGTATCTTACTTGACAGCTTCGTAGCAATGAACATTGATGCCCGTACTGGCAAAAATCCTCCCTTTTTTTCCCCCTTCTGCGGGC
>REAB01000086.1 GCA_004293645.1 Cytophagia bacterium
TATTTCTATCTGTGCCATTTTATTGAGGGTTAATATATTTCCTCAAAATTAATAAATCTCCTATATTACCAGTCTATAATTTACACTAACAAAATTTTTGCATTTTTTTTGCTTTATTTTTCGACTCCAACCACGATGGGCAAACGAAAATGTTTACAATTGTAAACGAGAAAAATGAAAGCGCAAAATTTTTCTGCTATTTTCTTGCATTTATTTATCGAATGGTCAATTATCGGTAATTATAGACCTTAAACAGTGTGCCTTTGCTGAAAATAGTGAACTGTTGAGGAAGTTCCAAGAAAGCGTCGGCATCTACCAAATTGGCCAGATCGCCCGAGCCGTTGCCTGTTACGGGTGATGCTTGGCAAACACCCTGCGCGTCGAGGCTCAATTTAACTTGCAAAAAATAAGTGAGCGGCGGCTCAAAGGTAAAATCGCGGTCGAGGGCGGCCATCATTGGGGAAGTGGCCACGCCACCCAGCGATGCTTGCAGCCAGGGCAACACGTAGCGGTGCAGACACATAAAAGTAGAAACAGGATTGCCAGGAAGCGCAAAAACCGCTTTACCAGCAAGCGACTGGCCAAACCAGAAAGGCTTACCAGGCCGCTGCGCTACTTTATGAAATATTTTTTTGACCCCACATTTGTCCAAGGCGGCGGGTACAAAGTCAAATTTACCAGCCGATACGCCCCCACTAAACAAAATGAAGTCATATTTTTCTAAACAAAGTGCCAGCTGCTGTTCTATCACTTCGGCATTGTCGGGCAGGTGCAGGTTGTCGGCTTGGACACCGTGGGTACGCAGGGCTGCTTGCAAAGCATAGCCATTTGAAGTTCTGATTTGGTGCGGCAGTGGCGTTTTATCAACCGCAATCAACTCGTCGCCCGTTGAAATAATGACCGCGCGGGGTTGCGTCGCTACTTTTAAAACAGCTTTCCCAACCGAAGCCGCTACGCCCAGTTCAGCAGGTGTAATGCGTCTGCCTGCTGGTACAATTAGCTCACCCATTTTTCGGTCTTGGGCTTCGTAATGCACGTTTTGGCCATGCCGAACCTCAGCTACTTGAATAGTGGCCGTGCCATTTTTTATTGCTAAATCTTCGTAACGCAGCACGGTATCTGTGCCAGCGGGCAGCATGGCTCCCGTCATTACTTCCACGCAGTTTTGGGCGTTTTGCAGCGTTTGTTGCGGTTTGCCAGCGGCAGCGGTGTTTTCAATGCCAAAAATAGTTTGTCCATTTTGCCACGTTTCGTAGCACAGCGCAACGCCGTCCATGGTTACGCGGTCGAAGGGAGGAAAGTTACGGTCGGCCAAAAGCGGCTCGCGGAGCATACGCCCCAACGCATCGGCCAAGGCCACGGTTTCAACAGAAAAATCAGCGCGGTGGTCTAAAACTATTTGGTAGGCTTCTTCGACGGTAAGCATTTTTTTTGAAATTTTGTGGTTACAAAGTTAGCCGTTAGTTCTCAATATTGACTGCCCAAAACCAAACCTTGCTGCTTGAACAAAACTTAATGAAAGAAATCAAAGCAATTATTGAAGCCTACAACCACATTGACCCGCACACCACCAAAGCGGCCCTGGCTACGGTAGTTCGCGTGGAAGGTTCGTCGTACCGACGCGTGGGGGCGCGTATGCTCGTACTCGACAACGGCCTGTGGGTAGGAGGTATCAGCGGGGGCTGCTTAGAAGGCGATGCCCTCAAACGGGCGCGGTTGGCCATTGCCAAAGATGCACCCAGCCTCATTACCTACGACACCACCGAAGACGATGCGCACCAAATTGGCGTAGGTTTGGGCTGCAATGGCGTGATAGACGTACTTTTTTCGCCATTGCAAATGGGCGATGCCAGCAACTCGGTCGAGATTTTGAAACAATGCCTCAGCCAACCTCGCCAAACGCATATTTTGCTCACTATCATGACTTTAGAGGGCAAACTAAACGAAAAATTTCAGGCGGGCGATGTGTTGGTTTATGTCAATAAAACGAGCCTCGACGCTTGGGAAGAGCCGCTGTTGGCTGAAGAGTTAAGTCAAAAAATTGAAATACTTTTAGAAAAAGGCAAATCAACGCCCAAGTCTTTTACACTCAGCGACGGGCGCGAGTTGGAAGTGTTTATCGAATTATTACCGCCCGAAATCAACGTTATTTTAATGGGGCAGCAGTACGACGTGTATCCGCTGGTACGGCTCATCAGAGAAGTGGGTTGGCGCGCTACTGTGGTGGCAAATTCGCAAAAAATAACCCCCAAACTCAGCACCTTGACCAACGCACTCGTAGCTCCCGAAGACTTTGAAACGCTGCTCATAGACCAAAATACGGCCATTGTGCTCATGTCGCACGATTTTAAAACTGACAAATATAATTTACCCAAAGCACTCAAAACCGCCGCACCTTACATCGGAATGTTGGGCCCACGCGTGCGCTCCGAGAAAATACTGAACGAACTATCCGCCGAAAATACAGCCGTTTCAAACAGCGACCTGCCGCGTATTCACGCGCCTGCCGGCTTAGACATTGGCGCGCTTTCGCCCGAAGAAATCGCCCTCTCCATTGTGGCCGAAATCAGGGCGGTTTTTTCAGAACGCGATGGGTCTTTCTTGCGCCTGCGCCAAGGTACTATTCACGAACGTTAGTGCTTTTGGCAGACTTTACTTTTTTGACGTAGCTTTGTGGCAGTTTTTGCATCTTATTGATTGTAATGAAATCTATTCTTAAAAAAGTGATTGGCCAAACGGGGCGCAAGCAGTTGCGGGCAGTACAAGCCTCGGCACGGGCAGCCGTATATGGCTTAGGCAACGCCGTTGAGTGTCCAATATGCGGCAATACGTATAGTCAGTTTTTGCCCTTCAACCGCCCCAATGCCCTCTGCCACGGTTGCCACTCGCTGGAGCGGCATCGGTTGGTGTATCTTTACCTCAAAAACAAAACAACGTTTTTTAACGGGCAAAGCCTTGAGGTACTGCATTTTGCGCCCGAAAAATGCCTTCATGATGTAATACGAAAACACGCGGCTATTCATTATCAAACTGCCGACTTAATGACTACTTACATTGATGCCATCGGTGTTATGCCCGACCACGTGATGTCAGTTACCGACATTCAGTTTGCCGACAATACCTTCGATGTGGTGCTGTGCAATCACGTTTTTGAGCTTGTACCCGACGATGCCCAGGGTATGCGCGAGATTTTTAGGGTCTTGAAACCCAACGGCTACGCCATAATTCAAGCCGCCGTAAATAACAACGCGGAGAAAACCATCGAAACCAGCAGCCTCAGTGCCGAGGAACGCAAAAAAATAGCGGGCGCGCACCAGCACGTAAGACGCTACGGCCGCGACTACCGCAACCGCCTCACAGCGGCAGGTTTTGAAGTAGAAGTGAGCCAATACGTGCAACAACTCGATGCCAAGCACTACGGTCTCATGCCCGACGAGGATATTTATGTGTGCTGGAAACGCCCAAAAAACTGATGCCCGCTCTCAAACACCTGCTGCGCGACACGTGGCTTTCGGCTTCTTACTATTCGGGTTTGAGCCATTTGTACAATGCCGTAGCTGGCCGAAAACAAGGCGTTATTTCGTTTCACAACGTGCTGCCTATTAGTAAATTACAACCTTTTGATGTCTATAACGTGGACTTGACCGCCGCCGTTTTTGAGCAACAATTGGTTTTTCTAAAAAAGCATTTTCGAGTGCTGCCCATTGACCAAATAGACGACCCCACCGCACGTGGCTTTTTCTTGACCTTTGACGACGGGATGCGCAACAACCACCAAATACTGGCTCCGTTGCTCCAAAAACACCAACTTACGGCTTTGTTTGCCATTTGTCCAGCCCTGGTTGATGGCCAATTGCCACACATTTGGCGCGACCATTTGTACCTTTTATTGCGCCAAAATGAAGGAAAGCAGGCGTGGTTACCCATGAACAACTACGCAAAACCATATCTTGTTGAACCTAACAATACGCTGACAAGGCTTTTTAAGCAGTATGTTTATGCAAACCAAATTGCCGACATATATGGTTTAATTCAGGACATCTGCACCCGCAATGAGTGGCCTTATGCGCCCATTTTAGGCCAAGACGACCTGCGTTTTAGGTTTATGAATTGGTCGCAAATTGTCGACTTGGCGCAGCAAGGCCACCGCATTGCCTCGCACACCATGACCCACCGCGTGCTGCGTTTTTTGCCCGCCGAAGCCCAACAATACGAATTGAGTGAATCTAAAAAACAACTGGAACAGCGCTTAAAAGTACCCATCAACACCATTGTTTATCCGTATGGCGGCGCAGAAATTGACGCGGCAGTGGTTCAAGTGGCCCAGAACGTAGGCTATACCACAGGTTTTATGAACGTGCAGCAGCACAGTTTACCCATTGCTCATCTCACGCGCCCGCGTTTTGCTTTTCCAGCTACGGCCTACACGCCTCATTTGCACGCTATTACATCGGGTTGTAAGTTTGTTGGAAAGAAAATATTAAATTTTTTCTCGAAATAGTTATTTTTTATTTCAAATCGCTTTACCTTTGGTCTGTCAATTCCTAAACCCTTATAATAAATCCAAACAAAAAGCCGCCCCCAGCAATGGAGCGGCTTTTGTTTTTTGTTAGGCAATAAACGGCAGGTAATTGTCTTGATTGATAACCGAAAAAGTAGCGTCGGGATAAGCCTCCGCAAATGCTTTCGGAACTCTTGCTTGGCCACCTTGCCACTTAAATTCGTAAGCCGAAAGTTGTCCATTTTCGTATTCAACCCAGTCAATTTCTTGCTGGTCGTAGGTGCGCCAAAAATAGGTTTCGACCAATTTTCGCTGGTATTTCAATGATTTGAGCCGCTCAGAAACGAGGTAATTTTCCCACAATTCGCCTTTGTCATTTCTCAACGATAGCGGCCTAAAATCGTTGATGAGTGCATTTCGTACGCCCAAATCCCAAAAGTACCAGCGTGCGCTTTTGGTAATTTCTTTTCTTAAGTTTCTACTGAAAGCCTCTACTTTTTTCAAGATAAACACTTGGCTGCACAAATCAAGGTATTTTTCAACGGTGTTTCTACTCATTTGCAATTGCTTACCAAGTTCATCCAACGACACCTCTTTCCCAACCTGAAAAGCAACCAATCGGAGTAAATCTTTTATTTTTGAACTGTTTCTAACACCCTCAAACGCAATGATGTCTTTGAGCAAATAAGTAGAGAGCAAGTCTTTTAAGTACTCAGCTTTGGACACCGAAAACGGCAAGTTCCAAAGCTCAGGATAACCCCCATAGATTAGTCTATCTTCCAGATTTTGAAGCGTTTGCAGGGCGTTTTCGTGCGCCAATAATTCTTGCTGTGCCAACGGATACAGCTCATAAAAAAATGCCCGTCCCGTGAGCGGTTCACCCGAAATATGGGCCAAATCGAAAGCCGACGAACCAGTAACGATTACCCTAAGCCCCGTAATGTTGTCAATCATTAGCTTTAAAATCTTGCCAATTTCGGGAATCACCTGGGCTTCGTCAATAACCAATAGTTCCACATTTTGTAACATGGATTGGTAATTGGCAATGCTTCTTCTTGCCAAAAGTTGCTGCGTATCCACGTCTTCTCCTTGCAAAAACAGGGTTTTAAAAGCCGTCTCTGACAGTATTTTTTTGAGTAAAAAAGTTTTCCCAACCCGCCTTGTTCCAAAAATAAGATTAACCTTACTGGGTATCAGTCGCTCAATGAGTACTTTTTCGATGGTTCTATTGATTTGCATGACCGCATTGTTTTTTCAAAATTAAGCCATAAAACGTTAATTTCATCTATACGTTGAAGAAATTAATGTAAATATTATCATCGTATTGAAGAAATTAACGTTTTAAGCCATTGCCTGTGAAGACACAGGCAACATACTTCAATCAAAATAACCAACACAAGCAAAGACCCAAAACAAAATCCGCCCCAGCAATCCTGACTCGTCGTAACAGTCGTGCCACGAGTTCTGTACATGGATCTGACTCGTGGCACGACTGAGGCTTAGGGCTTCATTAGTCGTGCCACGAGTTCTGTGGATCTGACTCGTGGCACGACTGAGGCTTAGGGCTTCATTAGTCGTGCCACGAGTTCTGTACCAAATCCGCCCCAGCAATGGAGCAGATTTTGTTTTTTTAACATTTTTAAGAAACCTTGGTTTTGAAGGCTTTTTTGGCCGACAGGTCGTGCGCGGTGTCGTAGTAAGAGCGCAGGTTGTTCCAATCGAAAACGTCCGAAATATTTTCTACTTTGTTGCGCTGTTGAATGCGCTCGCGCAGGTTCATTCTTACAAATCTAAACAAGATATTGGCCAACTGCTCGGCCGCCAATTCAAAACTCTGCTTGCGATTGATAACGTAAATACCCCGATTTTCGTAGTCTTTCATAATCTGCATGATAAAATCGCCGAAGCCCGACAAGTCGCTGGTAACAGTGGGAATGCCCCGCACCACACATTCGAGCGGCGTATAACCCCAAGGTTCGTAGTAGCTCGGAAAAACGCCCATGTGGCAGCCGCGCACAAACTGACCGTAATCTAACCCAAAAAGCGGGTTGGTAGAGGCAATAAAATCGGGGTGATACACAATTTTAACGCGGTCTTGCTCGTGGTTCATCAAGCCCGTACGGCGGCACGCCCGCACAATGTCGTCTTCTTCTTTGAGGTCGTGCGTTATAAAAGGCGGCAGCCGTTTGGTTTTCCAAGTTTGCACCGTTCTGCGCAAGCGTAGCCGCCAATATTCATCTACAAACTGGTTGAGGTCGGGCAGGTTAGAATGGTTCGATGCTGCCGAAGCTTTGAAAAGCCCCTCCCCCACTTGCTTTTCGATGGCCGAGCAAGTTTCCTGGATTTCGCCCAGCACCGCCCGCGACTGCAACACTTCGGGATTAATAGAATGATAAGGCTGCTTGGTAATAAAAAACATCACAACCGTCATGTCCATTTTGGCTTGCACCATTTTCCAGTTGAGCCGCGCCAGGGCTTCGAGCGTGAGGTCGTAGCCTTTATTGACAAACTCGTAGCGGCCTGACGTAAAGAAATACAACGTTTTGTCGAGATTGAACGAATAACTTTGAAAAAAGTGGCCCGTAATAAACTGGTGAATACGGTCTTTGTAACGCATGTGCAAGTTTTGAAACTCGTGCACCGCCGAAAAACGCTGAATATTGAGGCCATTGGGAAGCACCAAGTCAGGTTCTTTGCCCAAAAACACGGCACATTCGCGGGCGGTTACGTCGCTGACGGTGGTGGCGACGTGCGCGCTCAAATAGGCCAGCCGCTCAATGGTGGCCTGGGCTTCGATGCCGTAGTGGCGGGCTTCTTTTTGCCAGTCAAAATGGGGCAATTTTTGGTAAAAATCAGTAACATTAGACGCAATATACCGCCCCAGCATGGTGGCGTGGGTCGTAAAAGTAGTAGCAATACGCACGTTTTGACGGCGCAATTCGGGCAAACCAGAACTGGCCATCCACTCGTGGAAGTGGGCATAAATATCGGTTTTTTTACTGCTTATTTCGGCAAACTCTGTCAAGAAAATCCGCACCATTTCGCTAAAACAAATGGTTTGGTTCACCAGGTCTTCGATATTGACGGTCGAAATGCCGTGGTTTTCCCAGAGGTCGTACTTGATGCGGTCGAGTTGCGGCACAATACTGCGAATATCGAACAGCACAATTTTGGGACGCCCCGTAATAAGCCAATGCCCATATTCTACTACCAGCCCCATTTCGCGCATTTTCTCAACGGTGCGGCCAATGGGCGTATTTTCGGGACTTGTAATGGGCTCAAACTCGGTCATGGCACGTTGCGGAAAATACGGCCCCAGGCAGCAGTAATTTTCGTCCCATTGCTCCACCATGGCGGGTACTTTGCTGCGAATAACGGTGTAAATACCGCCCACTTGGTTGCACACTTCCCAAGCTACTTCAAAAAGAATTGATTGTCGGGTTTTGGTTTGAATCTCCATATTATTGTAAGAAAGAACTGGCCTCAATGACCTGATTTTTGGATTTTTGATACAAGGTATAATTGAACCCTTTTTGCAAGCTATAAGCACCGTGTTCGCCTTTTTTACTAAGAGCCAAGAATCCCACTTGAAATTCTTTGTAGTTTTGTTTTTTAATAATTCGTTGCGCAGCTTCTTCGCAAGCGGCTTGGGGTGAGTAGCCTTGCCGCATCAATTCAACAATTAAAAACGCACCAAGGGTTTTCATGACCAACTCCCCCAAACCAGTGGCACAAGCCGCGCCAATTTCGTTGTCCACGTACAGCCCCGCGCCAATGATGGGCGAGTCGCCCACGCGACCGTTCATTTTGTAGGATAAGCCACTGGTGGTACAAGCTCCCGACAAATTGCCCGCTTTATCTAAGGCCACCGTGCCAATGGTATCGTGGCGTTCAATGTTTACTTTGGGTTTGTATTCGGCAGTTTTGAGCCACTCGCGCCACGCTTTTTCGGCTTTTTCGGTCAGTAAGTTTTCTTTCTGGAAGCCCGATTCGAGTGCAAAACGCAATGCACCCTCGCCGCTCAGCATCACGTGCGGGGTTTTTTCCATCACTGCCCGCGCCACCGACACGGGGTGCATGATGTGTTCGAGGTAGGTTACGGCCCCCGCGTTGCCGTTGTGGTCCATGATGCACGCATCGAGCGTAACGCGCCCGTCGCGGTCGGGCAGGCCGCCGTAGCCCACGCTCATGTCGTCGGGGTCGGCTTCTGGCACGCGGGCGCACGCCTCCACGGCATCAAGGGCCGAAGCCCCGCTGTCGAGCAGCGGCGTAGCGGCGGCGTGAGCTTTGAGTTGTTTCCAAGTCGAAAGCAGCACAGGCCCACCCACGAGTGAGTTGGGGTTTTTCTTTTTTTTGTCAATGGACAATTGCCCAGAACTTGGCACGAGCAGGCCACTAAATAGAGCAGAAAGACTGCTTTTTTGCAAAAATAGGCGACGATTGATAGACATAAGATAAAAAGAGGGTTAGCAACGGCAACAATACTAAACAAAATGAATGGCCTCCGCAAACGATAATGAAATTTTGTTCGTTTATTTGGGAACTCAGCCATTTTTGAAGAAAGCGGCTACCTAAAAAATGAACAAAAAAAGATTTTGAAATATTCATTCGTTGTCATATTGGCTTATTTCATACTTGGTGCGTTGTTGGGGCGATTGGGAATTATCAACAAATTGTACCTTTACTCCGAGCCATTGAGCAGCAATTGGGGTTGGGTAAAATTCGTCAACAATACCGACAGCTCAACAGTAAGCAGCGACGGCCCTATCTTAATTCAACAAAACGGCAAATGGACAAGTTATGCCATTGTGCCAAAAGATGGTAATTTCGTACTTTCAAAAACAGTTATTTCGAGGCGAGACACGTTGAGATGTTACGTGGATGAACCCAAACAATCTTTTTGGTTTTTGCTTCAAAATAACTTGGTAGTTCAGCCCAGTACCTACGCTATGCCCACCAAACTACTCGCTATTTCGGATATTGAGGGCAATTTTTGGGGGTTTAAAGCCATCTTAAAAGGCGCAAATGTGATTGATGATGACCTAAACTGGACTTTTGGCAACGGGCATTTGGTGTTGGCAGGCGACTTTTTTGACCGAGGGCTGAACGTTACTGAATGTTTGTGGCTCATCTATAAATTGGAAACCGAGGCCGAAAAAAACGGCGGTAAAGTGCATTTTTTGCTGGGCAACCACGAAGTAATGAACTTGAAGGGAGCGTTTAAGTACGTAAGAAATAAATATTGGCACAATGCCGACACCTTGCAATTAGACTACGAAAAATGGTACGCCAAAAATACGGAACTCGGCAAATGGCTGAGAACCAAAAACAGCGTTGAAAAAATTGGTGATTTTTTGTTTGCTCACGGAGGTATCAACAGAAAGCTCGCAAAAAAAAGGTATTCATTGGCTCAAATAAACGACAACACCAGAAAAAGCATTGACGAAGCATTGACAGAAAATGAAGCTGAACAAAACCCTTTTACGGGCATCGACAGCCCTGTTTGGTACCGAGGAATTGTACAACAAAGAGAGACCCAACAAGAAATTGAGCAAACTTTGAAACAATTTAATGCCACAAAAATGATAGTGGGCCACACCATTGTGAACGAAATAAAGTATTTGTACAACCAAAAAGTAATTGCCCTAGATTTAGACCATAAAACAAATGCTGAAAACGGAAAAATGTATGCGCTATGGTTTGAAAATGAGCGTTTCTTTGTGATAGACCACCACGGAAATCAAACAACGTTAGGTAATAAATAACTCAAAAAACACCAGTCTGACTGGCTAAAAAAACAATGACAGAACAACCACAGAAACCCATTCAAAATGAACGCAGCAGCGTGCGTTTGCCCATTTTATTGTCTTTTACGCTGGCGGGAGGCATCTTGCTGGGGTCTTCGTTTTTTGGAGGCAAAGGCATTGGAGATGCCGCTCGTGGATATAGTAAATTTAAGGAGGTGCTCCAACTCATTGACAACAACTACGTGGACACCGTCAATACCGACGAGCTGGTGGACGTTTCGATTCAGAAAATGCTCGAAAAACTCGACCCGCACTCATCCTATTTCAACGCCAAAGATGCCGTGGCGGCCCGTTCGCAGTTGGCGGGTGGTTTCGATGGCATTGGCATTGAGTTCAACCTCTACAAAGACACCGTTTATGTGCTTGCCCCCATCGTGGGCGGGCCTTCTGAAGCAGCAGGCGTGCAGAGTGGCGACAAAATTATCAAAGTAAATGGCGAGGTTTTTACGGGCAAAAAAGTGGATAATACCTTTGTTTTTTCTAAACTACGCGGACCGCGTGGCTCGGCGGTGCGGCTTGATGTGCTGCGGCGCGGCTCCCAAAAACTACTTACTTTCAATCTTAACCGCGACCGCATTCCAACCTTTTCGATTGATGCCGCCTACCTTTTAGACCGCGAAACGGGCTACATTAAAGTAACACGCTTTTCAGAAACTACCTACGAAGAATTTAAAACCGCGCTCGGTAGCCTCAAAGCTCAAGGCATGAAAAAATTATTGCTCGACTTGCGCGGCAACCCAGGCGGCTTCATGGACCGCGCCACCAACATGGCCGATGAGCTGCTGTCGGGCAGTAAGTTGCTGGTTTATACCGACGGCAAAGACGACCGCTACGACCGCCAAACGCGGGCGCAGTTTACGGGTATGTTTGAAGATGGCCCCGTGGTAGTGATGATTGACGAAGGCAGCGCCTCGGCATCAGAAATTGTGGCGGGGGCATTGCAAGACCACGACCGCGCCCTCATTGTGGGACGGCGTTCGTTTGGTAAAGGCTTAGTACAAATGCCCGTCAATCTCTCAGACGGCTCGGAACTTCGGCTCACCATTTCGCGCTATTACACGCCCAGCGGCCGCAGCATTCAGAAACCGTACGAAAAAGGGCATTTGGAGGAATACGAAAGTGATTACAAAAAGCGCGTCCAGAGCGGCGAGTTTTTCTCGGCCGACAGCATCAAAAACAACCCTAAATTGCAATTTAAAACCAGCGGTGGTAGAACGGTGTACGGCGGTGGGGGCATCACGCCCGACGTGTTCGCGGCCCGCGATACCAGTATGTTTACCAATTACTTGTACGAGCTTTCGTCCAAAAATATTTTACGCGAGTATGCCCTCGAAACTTTTACTAAAAATCGCAAAAAGTTTGAAAAAATGACCTTTGCCGATTTTACCAAAAGCTACAACGTAATCGAAAACGACTTGCAGGCCATTGTAAAAGAGGCCAACTCGGCCAACATCAAATGGAACGAAAAGGAATTTAATCGTTCCAAAACCTACATTCAAGCCTTGGTGAAGGCTTTTGTAGCGCGGCAAGTGTTCCAGAAAAAAGAGCGCGATGGCCTAAACAACGAGTTTTATCAAGTTATGGCTCCATTAGACGGCACTTACCAGCAGGCCATTCGCACTTTTGCGCAAGCCGAGCAACTGACACGGGGAAATTATAGCCTCAAAAAGTAAAACTTGACCCTATTTCCAACGTTGCACTTTCAAACGAGGCAAAAAAAGCAGTATTTGTTTGGAATTTACCGAAAAAGACAGCAACTTTGCGCTCCATTTCAGATAAAGTGGGCAATTTTAAACGGAGATTGTAGCTCAGTTGGTTAGAGCGCCGGATTGTGATTCCGGAGGTCACGGGTTCAAGCCCCGCCTTTCTCCCTTTTTTAACAAAAGTACCCCGTTGGTGGTTTTAAACCTCAACGGGGTTTTGTTTTTTACCATGAAATATTCTAAATATATTTTCGTCGTCGTGCCACTCATGCACTTGGCGGGCTTTGTGGGTGCGCAGTTCGTGGTTTCTGCTCCTTTGTTTCGGTTATTGACTCCTTTTCACCTCCTTACTTGCTTGGTTTTGTTGTTGCTGTTTCACCAGTCTTGGAACGTTGCCACCGCTTTTTACTGCTTTTTGGCTTTTGTAGCTGGTTTTTTCATCGAAGTTGTTGGTGTACACACGGGCTTAATATTTGGCTCTTACCGTTACGGAAACACACTGGGTTACAAGGCATTAGACGTACCACTACTTATTGGAGCCAATTGGTTGGTACTTACCTATTGCGTTGGTACGGTAGTAAACGGCCTCGCGCTGCCCACCATTTGGAAGGCCGCTTGTGCGGCTACTGTGGTAACCGCACTCGACGTATTGATTGAGCCAGTGGCCATCAGAAACGATTTTTGGAGTTGGCAAAACAACGTAATACCCTTCCAAAATTACGCAGCTTGGTTTCTCATATCGTGGGTTTTGTTGCTGGTGTTTTATATCCTGCCTTTTGCCAAAACCAACCGACTGGCCATTGTACTATTGCTTTCCCAACTTGCTTTTTTTGGGCTCCACAACCTACTGTACTTACTTGAATAACAAACTTTTAAAACTTTTTTTGAAACAAAGTGTTATATTTTTATAAGTACTACGAACTAAATTAAAAGTAAAAACCATGAGTAGTTATTCTATCCGAGATTTGGAACAATTGTCTGGAATAAAAGCACACACGCTACGTATTTGGGAACAACGATACAATATCATTCAACCCAAACGCACCGACACCAACATTCGGTTTTATGACGACCAAGACCTCAAATTGGTTTTGAACATATCGCTGTTAAAAGAACACGGCTACAAAATTTCGGAAATTTCAAAATTATCGCCCGAAGAACTCAACAAAGAAGTGTTGATGATTTCTGACCGCAAGCTCAATTATCCAGACCAAATTCACGCTTTGACCATCTCAATGATAGATTTGGACGAAGACCGCTTTGAGAAAATTGTGAGTACCAATTTTCTGCAATTTGGGTTTGAGAGTACCATGATTAACATTATTTATCCGTTTTTGAGCAGAATAGGCACGCTTTGGGTTACGGGTTCGATTGGACCGGCGCAAGAGCATTTTATTACGCACCTCATTCGCCAAAAAATAATTGTGGCCATAGACGGGCAAGTATCCAAGCCCCGCGCCGACTCAAAGCGTTTTATGCTTTATTTGCCCGAAGGCGAGCTGCACGAAATCAGTTTGTTGTTTGCTACTTACATGATTCGGTCGCGCAACCACAAGGTCATATATTTAGGTCAAACGTTGCCTTTCAATGAGTTGGTTTTTGCCTACGAAGTCCACAAACCAGACTATATTTTTACTTCTATTACCTCCGTTCCGTCCAACGACGAGGTGCAAAACTACGTAACGCGGCTCTGCAAGCAATTCCCCAAAAGCCATATTTTATTGACTGGTTATCAAGTAGTTGGTCAAGATATTGAAATTGAAACAAACGCTATTATTATCAATAAAATAGACGATTTGTTAGACATAATAAGCTAACGCACATTGAACAACCTGAACGGACTGGTATTGGTGGGTGGGCGGAGTTTGCGCATGGGAATTGACAAAGCACACATCAATTACCACGGCAAAACGCAGCAAGAATACCTGTTGGAATTGTTGCGTAAACATTGCAAAGATGCCTTTGTGTCGTGCCGTAATGTTGCGCCAAATCCAACAATAAACCATGCTTACATCGTAGATTTATATCCTTCTGCTGGCCCAATGGGTGCATTGCTCTCGGCTTTTGCGCATGCCAACGAGCCCTGGCTGGTAGTAGCTTGCGATATGCCTTTTGTGAATGACGACGCGGTTGGTTTTTTACTCCAAAACCGCCGCCCAGACAAAATCGCCACGGCTTTTAAGAACGCCGCTACCAACAATCCCGAACCGCTGCTTGCCATTTGGGAACCAAAGGCTTTGCCAATGCTACAACTTGCTTTTGAAAATCAACAACGCTCTTTGCTAAAAGTGCTTCAAACGGCTGATATACAACAGATTGAAGCACTTGACCCTAAATGGTTGGTCAACGTAAATACGCCAGAAGAACAGAAAAAAGCGGGTTTTAACCTTTGAGTACGACTTTGGCGCGGGTGCAAACGCCACCAACGGGCGGGTTGAATTTAGAAACACCCACGCTTACACTTTCGATGTTTGGATAAGCCGCCCGAATTTTTGCAATGATTTGATAACCAATGTGTTCGAGCAAACGCGCCCGCCGCTGCATTACTTCGGCGGTTATTTTGTAGATTATTTCGTAATTGATGGTGTCGCGCAGGCGGTCGGTTTGGGCGGCCTCGGCTACGTCGGCTTCAATTATGATGTCGATGGCATATTTGTTGCCAATTTTCTGTTCTTCGTCATAAACACCGTGATACGCAAAAAACTCTAATCCTTCGAGCGATATTGTTCCCAATACTTTATTTGATTTGGTCAAAAAACGAGCCTTCGTCGGCGGGTTTTTCTTCGATTACTACCGTAGTTTCTATTATTTCTGGGGTTTCCTCGTCGGCAACGGCCTCCACAATGGGTTCTTGTTCCGCCTCATTGGCTATTTTTTCAACCACAGCATCGGCGGGTGTTTCGTTGGACTCTTCTTGGGCAGTTAATCGGGCTTTTTGGCTGGCCTCGTCGGTCTGAACGGAGTGATTGACCTGACCTTGTAGGTCGTCCATTTTACCTTTTAAAACCGCTTGCGAAAATTTCTTTTCAAAACGCTCAATGCTGTCGGTGGTGTTGTTGGCTAAAGTTTTGAGTTGCACAATCAAGTTGTCGCGGTATTTTTCCATGGCTTTGAAGTCGCGCTCGTGATTTTTGAACTCACTCAGCACTTCTTCGCGCACGTATTTGGCTTGGTTTTCAGAATCACTAATGAGAATATTACCTCTTTTGCGGGCTTCCCCAATAATTTCTTCCCCTTTTTGGCGGGCATCGTTGATGTATTGCTCGGCAGCGGTTTTGGCTTGTTCGGTCATTTGGCTGCTGGTATCTTCGGCGGTTTTCAACATTCTAAACATCGTCAATTCTAATTCACGCAGCTTATTCAGTTCTTTTTCCGCAATTTCGAGCTGCATTTTCAGCATTTTATTCTCGTTCAAAACACGCTCCCATTCGTTGGACAACGACGTTAAGAAAGCGGTAACTTCTTCGGTATCGTAGCCGCGAAGAACGCGCTGAAAAGTGTGCTGACGAATTTCAATGGGAGTTATTTTCATTTGAGTATAAGATTTTATGCCAACTAAGTAGTCTGGTATAAATAAGCAACGTTTCAGTTTTGCCCCAAAACTTTAATAATAAGCGATTTGTGCTTCTGTTGACTATCGTCTGTTGGCCGTGGATTACTTAACGAGGCAGTAAGTAAAGATTAAATTTGTGAAAATGCAAGAAACGACTTCTTTTTGGGGTTAAAATACGCTTTTTAGCCACTTTTGGCGTTGCATGAGGGCGCGGTTGTCGTCCAATTCTTGCAACTGAACGGTACCATCGCTGAAAGTTACCATCTGTAAACCTACCCACGACAAGGCTTCGTTGAGGCGATTGTCGAGCGGTAGATTGCCCAAAATACACTCCTCCCAGTACCAATCAAGCCGCTGGCCAGCTACTTCTTCTACCACGCGCCGATAGTCTTCGAGCGAGTAACCCGCAAAAGGTATGCCAAAGTTTGTCCAAAGTTGGCGCATTACGTCGTCAAAGCTGCGCTGGTGTTGGTAAATTTTGCGAATGGTCAAGTCTAAGATGAGCGTAACGAGCGCACCCTTCTGATAGACAGACACTTTGCGGTCGGGAATGCTTTTTTCGTAGCCATCAAGCCACAAATCGAACGACGACTCTACCAACGATTGACTGGCGTGGCGGCTTTGCTCAAAATGGCGTTTAATGTAGATTTGTAACTCGCGTAGGTAGGCGGCATCGTCAAAAACGCCCGAACGACGCAAAAATAAATCGCCGTAATAAGTGGTAGCACCTTCTACCACAAAACAAGTTGGAAAATAGTTTTCTTTGGTAAAATCGTAGGGTAAAAGCTCCTTAGGCCGAATTTTAATAACGTTCCAAGCGTGAAATAACTCGTGCGAACTCACCCCCAGCAGGTCGGTATAGAGTCCTTCGCCCTCGTCGTCGGGGCCCAGCACAATCATCGTTGAGTGCCGATGCTCCACGCCGTGGTAATAGGGGTTTGGTAAAATAAGGTTCAAGAAATGATAGGCTGGCTCAGGAAAACTACCGCCCATAGTGGCCACTTGCTCAACCGTAAAAGCCCGAAAATCGGCCAAAATACGACTCCAATCGGGTTTTAAATTACCCTGCATCCAAACGTGAAAAACCGAACCCGCCACTTCATATTGCTGGTGTTGGAGCGTAGCCGAAGCCAGCAGCGGGCTGTCGGCCAGTTCGTAATAGTCGGTGGCAAAGAGTGTTTGACCCTCTTGGCGCAGCCCGCACGCAATCTGAAAATTCGAGGGCAAACTCAATTGCAACGTACAAGGCTCGTGCAGGCGGCCTTCGGCGTAAATGCACAGATTGACGGGGTTGAGATAAAGCAAATGCGTGTCTATAAAACTGCTGCCCGCGTTCTGGATATTGGCGTAATAATTGTACCGAACCACCAGCTCAGTAGCGCCAACAGTGGCTACGTGCCAGCGGTCTTTGGTAATTTTATGAAAGGGGAGCGGCGCGTTGTTTTGGTCAAAAATACTGAACTGTTGGATATTTTTGGCAAAATGCTGCAATTCATAACGTCCTGGCCGCCAAGCGGGTAGTTGCAATTCAATGCTTTCGCTGTCCAAATCCGAAATACGGCAGGTTATTTCAAGAAAGTGGCTTTCGGGGTTGGACGCAAAAATGTGGTAGTGCATGGGTACTGACGGGTTTATTGCTTCGACAAAAATGCAACTAATTGTTCAAAAGCACGCGCTCGGTGGCTTATTTGGCTTTTTTCGGGCAGCGTTAGCTCGGCAAAAGTGCGGGTGTGGCCCGTTGGCACAAAAAGTGGGTCGTAACCAAAGCCCTGCGTACCGCGCGGCGTTTCAATGATTTGCCCCTCAACAGTGCCTTCAAACTGCCACGCTTGGCCATTGATAATGAGCGTAATAACGGTTTTGAAACGGGCGCGGCGATTGGTAATATCGGCCAAGTTTTTGAGCAGCAGTTGGTTGTTGGTGGCGTAGTCGCGGATGCCTGAATAGCGGGCCGAGTGTACGCCAGGTGCGCCGTTGAGAGCGGCCACTTCCAACCCCGAGTCGTCGGCAAAACAGTTGATTTGGTAATTGTCCCAAACGTACTGTGCTTTAATCAGCGAGTTTCCTTCGATGGTGTCGGCGGTTTCGGCAATATCTTCGTGGCAGCCCACGTCGCTGAGGGTTTTCAATACAAAAGCCCCGCCGAGCAGGGCCTGTATTTCTTCTAATTTGTGGGCATTGTTGGTAGCAAAACAGAATATCATTGTACTAAATCATCGTTTTCTGATTAATTCCAGTTCAAAATACAACGGTGAATACGAAGGAATTCGTCCTTGTTTTCCTCCAGCAGCACCGTAGCCAATTGACGATGGAAAAATAACAATGGCTTTTTCACCATATTTCATTTTGGCTAAGCCGTCGTTAAATCCCTTTTCAGTACCAGCCCCCCGATTGACGATAGTCGGGTCGACCACGGTTGTTTCGAAGTCTCCTGTTAAATTGCTCTCAAAACTAAAATCGTTGCTTGCCAACCGCCCCGTGTATTTCACCTTCACTACATCGCCTATTTTAACTTGGGCCGAGTCGGGTTGCGACAGCGTGCGCACAAAGCGCAGGCTATCGCCATTGATTTCCATTTTCGGAATTTTTCGCCGCGCAATCATGTCCTGAATTTGCTCGGCTTCGGTGCGTACTTTCAAGATTTCTAAGTCGTAGCGCAGCGGAATGTAAAGCGGGGCCAGCAACGACACGCCGATGGTGCTTGAGCGCAACGACCACGGCACAAACAGCGACACGCGGTCGCCTTCGCGCACTTTTTCGTTGCCCGTAGTGAGCAATTCCTCAAAAGCAGGCACCGACTGAAAGAAGTAAGTACGGTTATTGCCGCTTGGCACCCGAATATAGGTGTAAGGCGTAGTGCCAGAGGTACTATCTACTATCACGCCGTCGAGGCGGCGCGCCACGTACCGAATCGTGATTTCGTCGCCGATTTGCGGTTTTTGGGCGTTGGCGTTTTTGGTTTGTACAAAATAAAACAGCCCACCGCGCGTGCTGTCCACGCGAAGCCCCTGATTGGCCACGTACTGCTTAATTTCGGCACTATTTTCGCGCGTTTTGCGGTCTTGAAATGCCTCCTCAGTTTGTTGGCAAGCCACCACTGCACCCGCAAGTGCCAACGCTACACCATAAATTCCCAACGCTTGCTTCATATTCATTTTTTACTGCTTACCTTTTTTGATATTTACCAACTCCACGTCAAAAATCAGTACGGCATTGGGCGGAATGGCACCTTGCGAGCCTTGCTCACCGTACCCAATGCTCGACGGAATTATAAACGTACTTTTACCCCCTTTTCGCATACTCATCACGCCTTCGTCCCAACCTGGAATAACTTGACCCACGCCAATGGGGAAATCAACGGGGGTGGTAGATTTGTCAAACTCCTTACCATTCAGCAGTTTACCAGCATATTGTACCGACACAACGTCGCCCGCAGCGGGTTTTTCACCTGTTCCTTCTTTTACCACTATGTAGTTTAAGCCCGAAGGGGTTTCGATGGTTTTGAGGCCATTTTTGGCCACGTAGTCGTCAATTATTTTGGCATCTACTTTGCCTTGCCCAGCTCGGCCTGCTTCTTGGGCTTTCTTAAATTCTTGCTCGTTTTGGATGTCCAATACTTTCACAATAAACGTAATATCTGAGCCTTTCTGTACATCGGGAGGCAGCGGTTGGCCCATTTTGCTAAACAGCGAGTCGGCACTTACGTAAAAAGCCGCGCTGTCTTGTTTGGCGAGCATGGCCAGTCCTTCTTCAAAACTACCCTTAAACGGCGGCGCTTGAAGCATCACTTGCAGCGGCTTGCCTTCTTTGTAAGTATCACGAATCACCGAATCTTTGCCGTTTTTTAGCACCAAATTGATGGTAACTACCTCACCCATTTTGGGTTTGCGTGCGCCATCGTGCGCGTCAAAAATGCGGTATTTTAAGCCTGTTTCGGTTACGCTGGTGCGCTGGCTGTCGCACGCGGCCAAGGCGAGCAAACTCAATACTACTAAAACTCCTTTCTTCAAATTCATCGAAATAATTGTTTGGTTGTTGTTTATTTTTAATTCAAAGTACTGTTTAAAAGCAGGGTTTGATATTGCGGCAACACGTCTAACAGCAACTGAACGGTAGCTGGCAATGATTGATTGCTGCGCCCGCCCGAGGCATTTTTGTGGCCACCGCCCGAAAAATGCGCCGCCGCCAAGTCGCGGACTGAAAAATCGGCCACCGACCGAAAAGAGAGTTTAATTTCGTCGGGTCGTTCAATAAACAACACCGACATCACCACGTTTTCGATTTGCAAGCCGTAATTTACAATGCCCTCAGTATCGCCCATTTCGGAGTTGAACCGTTCCAATTCTTCTATAGAAATGCACATGTAAGCCGTCCGATATTCGGGCAATACCACCAGTTTTTCGGCCAAAATATAGCCCAGCAAACGGGTACGGTCGGCAGAATTGTTGTCAAAAATAAGGCGATGCACGCGGTTGGCGTTGAAGCCCGTGGCCATCAAATCGGCCACGGCGCGGTGCACGGCGGGCGTGGTGCTGCCGTGCCTAAACGAACCCGTGTCGGTCATAATGCCCGCATACAAGCACTCGGCCATGGGCGCGTCTATCAAGGCTTGGTCGCCCAATTGTTGAATAATTTGCACAATATACTGCGCCGTAGCGGCCTGCGTGGTGTCAGAAAACACAAAATCGGCAAATGGCTCAGGCTCCAGATGATGGTCTATCAATATTTTGGGAGCGGCGGCTTTTTGGGCCATTGCGCCCAGTTCTTTGACGCGGTGCAGGGCGTTGAAATCCAAGCAACAAATAAAATGGGCTTCTTTGATGAGGCTTTTGGCCTGTTGGCGGGTTTGGGAGTTGGCCTCGAAAGTCAAAACGGAGTCATAACCAGCCATCCAACGCAAGTTTTTGGGACACTCGTTTGGCACAATCACCGTGGCGATATGTCCTTTTTTGTGCAGGTAGGCAGCCCAGCCCAAAGACGACCCAATGGCATCGGCATCGGGGTTTTGGTGCGTTAATATTACAAACCGTTTAGACGGCGTATTGATGAGTTGGTAAAAGTTGTCCCAGCTTTGCATAGCTGGCAAAGGTAGGAAGATTTCGGCAAAATGTTTCGGAAAACCGCCAATAGTTGCTACTTTTGCGGCCTAAAAACGCTGATAGCTAACAAATGACAAACAGAACGTTCACCATGATTAAGCCCGATGCCGCCGAGGCTGGCCACGCGGGTGCTATTTTGAAAATGATTGAGGAGGCAGGATTTCGGATTGTGGCCTTGAAGAAAACATTACTTACCAAAGAGCGGGCGGGCGAGTTTTACGCCGTTCACGCGGCACGCCCTTTCTACAACGATTTGTGCGCTTACATGTCGTCTGGGCCTATTTATGCGGCTATTCTTGAAAAAGACAATGCCGTTGCCGATTTTCGGACGCTCATTGGTGCCACCAATCCCGCGCAAGCCGCCGAGGGTACAATTCGTAAGTTGTTTGCCAAATCAATAGAAGCAAACGCCGTACACGGCTCAGACTCAGACGAAAACGCCGAAATGGAAGGTAGTTTTTATTTCCCAAAAACAGAGCAGTTTTAGAGCATTTAGAATTTGAAGTTAAGAAAACGGGGAGCGCAAACAATGCGCTCCCCGTTTTTGTACGTGAGTAACCAGAAGATGGCTTTCGTAATCTATTTATCAAGCCATCCCAACCACCTGCGCCGCTAATTCTTTCAAATTAAGCCCACCAAAAGTGCCCGAACTCATCATCAATAGGTTGGCGTTGGTGTAGTTTTGGGCCAACAAAAAGTCTTTGAGGGCTTGGCTATCGGTAAATACCCGTAAATTTTCTTTGCCAAATGCCTCGGCTACTTCTTGCGGCGAAATGGGCGGTAGGCGTTTGTGTTCGAGGGTGTGCGGGCTGTAAAACACGGCGGCCACGTCGGCGGCTTCGAGTTTGCCGTGGTATTGCGACAAAAAAACTTTGTTCAAACTACTAAAAGTGTGCAACTCCACGCAAGCCACAAGTTTGCGGTGCGGATACTGCGCTTTGGCCGCCTGAACGGTGGCTTCTACCTTAGACGGTGCGTGGGCAAAGTCTTTGTAAATGAGCGTTTTATCTGATTTAGCCAATAATTCGAGCCGATTGGCCGCCCCTTTAAAAGTCTGAATAGCCCGATAAAATTGCTCGGTTGATAAGCCCACTTCTTCACAAACGGCCAACGCGCCACTGATGTTTTTCATGTTGTGCTCCCCAAAAATGAGGAGTGGTACTTCGCCGTATTGCTTCGAAATCAAAAAAGTTTGGCCGTTCACTATCTTGTGCGGGTGCGCCTCGTAAGGCACTGCGCGCACGTCGCGGCGTTCGTTTTTGCCAATTACGTCGAGCATATCGTCGGTTTCGTCAAAAATCAGCACGCCCGATTTGGGCAGGGTATCGGCCAATTTTTCAAACTGCTCCACGTAGCCTTCCCAAGTTGGGTAGATATTGACATGGTCCCAGGCTATGCCGCTGATGAGTGCCACGTGCGGGTGATACAACAAAAATTTAGGGACAAGGTCGGTGGGCGAGGCGGGGTATTCGTCGCCTTCTACCACAATAATGGGCGCGTCGTCCGAGAGTTTGACCATGGCATCAAAGCCCTCCAACTGCGCCCCCACGAGGTAGTCAAATTTACGATTGTGAAACCGCAACGCGTGCAAAATCATAGACGTAATGCTGGTTTTACCGTGGCTACCCGCTATTACAACACGCTGTTTATCAAGACTTTGTTGGTAAAAATAATCAGGATAGGAATAAATGGGCAGCCCCAGTTCTTGGGCGCGGAGCAGTTCGGGGTTGTCTTTGCGGGCGTGCATTCCGAGAATAACCGCGTCTAAATCTGCGTGAATCTTTTCGGGAAACCAGCCCATTTCGGCGGGCAAAATGCCTTCTTTTTGGAGACGCGTGCGGGCGGGGTCGTATATTTCATCGTCCGAGCCAGTTACTTGGTAGCCTTTTCGACGCAGGGCAATGGCCAAATTGTGCATAACGCTGCCGCCAACGGCAATTAAATGAACGCAAACGGGGGAATTGGAAGCCATAAAGCGGGTGTTTCGGGGGTTGTTGGGGGCAAAAATACGAATCCATTCGAGATTTAGTACTTTTGTGGTTTCAATGATTTACAACCAATGCCCCTTATTTTAAGTATCGACAATTCCACGCGCGGCTGCTCGGTGGCGTTGCACCAAAATCAAGAATTACTGGCCAATTACGATTTGCTCACCGACAAGTCGTCGTCGGGCATGCTTACTACGCTCCTCAAAAACGTAGTAGAACACGCAGGTTTTAACCTTGCCGACCTCGACGCGGTGGCCGTGGCAAAGGGTCCAGGCTCTTACACGGGCTTGCGCATTGCCGTTTCGACGGCCAAAGGGCTGTGCTTTGCGTTAGACAAACCGCTCATTGGCATTGATACGCTAACGGCCATGGCCGCTCAACTGCTTGGTTTCTACCCAAAAACACACCTTTTTTGCCCCCTCATTGATGCCCGCCGCATGGAAGTTTACGGGGCCGTTTTTGACCAAAACTTACATTATGTTCGGCCTACGGCGGCCCAAATTATGGACGAAAATGCCTTTGCCGATTTGCTAAAAAACTCCCCCATTGTATTTTTTGGCGACGGTGCGGCCAAGTGCAAACCACTCTTAGAGACCAACCCAAACGCAATTTTTGTACCAACGTCCGTCTATCCATCGGCCAAAACGGTGGGCGTTTTGGCAACCAAATCTTTTGAAAACCAGCACTTTGAAGATTTAGAAGCCTTTGAGCCGTATTATTTAAAAGAATTTATGACCAGCACGCCCCGCAAAAATAAGGTTTGACGAAGGAACGGACTGCGGGCTGATTTTTGTTTTAGGAGTACCACATTCAAGCGCACAAAATGGAAGAAATAATAAACCGAGTGGCCAAAAGCGGGCTCATTTCGCTGGATTTAGAAACCTACTATCACCACGGCGAGCGGGTGGTTTATGATTTGAAAAACAACCTGTTTATGGGTTTAATTTTGAAAGAAAAAGACTTTCGGGAGTTTTTAAAAAACCACGATTGGAGTCAATACGCGGGCAAAAACGTGGCCATTATCTGCTCAGAAGATGCCGTTGTACCTACTTGGGCGTACATGCTGCTCACGCTGCACCTGAGTCCGTACGCACATACGGTAGTTTTTGGAGATTTAGAAGCACTTGAAGCCAAGCTATTTGACGAAGCCCTGGAAAAAATAAACCTCGAAGATTTTAGAGAGGCACGGGTGGTGGTGAAAGGTTGCAGTAAATATCCCGTACCCGTGTCGGCTTACGTACAAATAACCCGCAAATTGCAGCCCATGGTGCAGAGTCTGCTGTTTGGCGAACCTTGTAGCACCGTGCCACTATTCAAAAAACCAAAATCTATTCAAACACATACTGCGACTGCAACATAGCCTCGGCCAGTTTGAGGTCGTTGATGGTGGTGGCTACCCTTAACTGCTGTAATTCACTCACTATTAGCTCAGTAGCGAGGTTTTTGGCCAGTTTGTCGGTGCTTAGGGAGCAATTTCCGAAACCACGCAAAGTGCCATCTATGCGGCGAACGCCCACTTTATAAGCCGCTTTTACTTTTTTGGCTACGTGGCTGGGTTTGGCGTACAGCTGCACCCCAAATTCGACCTGCGGCAAATGCGGCACTAATATTCCAAACAGTTCTTTGATGTGGTCGGTGGTGCTGCTGGCGGTGCTGTCCGCAATCACAATTGCTGTTACGCCCATTTTTGCCAATTTTTCGGCAAATGCGGCCATTGTTTCAGAACTGTATGGGTCGTTGTGGGGGTTGCCAAAACCCATTGACAGATAAACCACCCATTTTTTGTTTGCTTGGCCCGCAATTTCTTGCACTTGGGCCAGTTCGGTTAAGCCTGCGGCAATGGTTTGGTTGGTGGTTTGCAATTGAAACGTTTCAGAAACCGATAGGGTAAAAGCCAAAGAATCAATGGCCTCAAAAGCGGCGGCTTGCTTAGCAGCGGCGGCGTTTTGAACAGCTGCCATCAGTTTAGTGCGCGTTTCCGACAAATCTAACCCCGATAAAACCTCGGCGGTGTCGTGCATTTGAGCAATGTTACCGCCAAATGCCCCAAAATCAAGCGTATCAAAACCTACGCCCAGTAGTTTGTTGAGGTATTTTATTTTTTGGTCGGTGGGTATAAATACGCTAACGCCCTGCATGGCTTGGCGCGAAGATTCGATTATTTTCATGTTTTTTTGGTTGGTATTTTTGGAATTAGCCGCCACTCACGGGTGGAATTAGCACAATTTCGTCGTTGCTGCGGAGGGTGGTCGAGTCGTCGGCATACTCGGTATTGACGGCCACCCGTAGCGAAGCCAGTTTTTGAAAATCGGGAAACTGGTTGATAAGTACATTTTTTAGGTCGGTAACATTGGCACCTTCGGCCAGTTCAACGGGAAGCTCAAACCGACCGATGATGTCGCGGGCAATGCCAAAAGCGAGAATTTTGAGTTGCATGGGCAGTTTTGAGTTATTGAGTTATTGAGTTTTGAGTTATTGTAAGTGGGTGAACATATTTAATTAATATTATTTATTTTCATAAAATGTTGTCTATTAGTACTTTACACTTCTGTGGACTGTCGACTATTAACTGTGGACTACTTAGTGGTTGTACAACAGGCGGGTGGGTGCAAATCTACGCAGGTTGGCTTAACTAATTCTGCTCCAATTGGTTTCTTCTTTGCGCAGCGAATCTACGTGCGACCGAATGGGGGCATTTTTTGGCAATGCCAACTCAAAATCTTCTTCCAAGATGGCCTCTGCTTCGGTGCGAGCTACTTTCAAAATAGCCCCGTCTTTGGCCAAATCGGCAATTACCAAGTCGGCAATGCCGCTTTGCTGCGTGCCAGCCAAGTCGCCTGGGCCGCGAAGTTGCAGGTCCACGTCGGCTATTTCAAAGCCGTTGTTGGTGCGTACCATGGTGTCTAAGCGCAGGCGGGTGTCTTTGCTGAGTTCGTATTTGGACATCAAAATACAATACGACTGCTCAGCCCCGCGCCCCACGCGCCCCCGCAACTGATGCAACTGCGAAAGTCCAAAACGTTCGGCACTTTCGATGACCATCACGCTGGCGTTTGGCACGTTTACACCTACTTCAATCACGGTAGTGGCCACCATGATTTGGGTTTCGCCGCGCACAAATCGCTGCATTTCGTCGTCTTTTTCGTAGCCCAACATTCGACCGTGCAAAATACTGACATGGTGCTGCGGAAAAGCCCGTGAAATGCTCTCGTAACCGTCCACCAGATTTTTCATATCTACCTTTTCCGACTCTTCGATGAGCGGATAGACCATGTAAATTTGTCGCCCTTTTTTTATTTCTTCGTCCATAAATCCAAACACCGCCAATCGGTTTTTGTCGTAGCGATGCACCGTTTTGATGGGTTTTCGGCCAGCAGGCAGCTCGTCAATAATTGAGAGGTCGAGGTCGCCGTAGAGGGTCATGGCCAGCGTGCGCGGAATGGGCGTGGCCGTCATCACCAAAATATGCGGGTGGAATATGGTGTTTTTGTTCCACATCTTAGCGCGTTGCGCCACCCCAAAGCGGTGCTGCTCGTCAATGATACAAAGCCCAAGATTTTTAAACTGCACATTGTCTTCGAGCAGCGCGTGCGTACCTACCACAATTTGTGTAGAGCCATCGGCAAGGGCAGGAAAGAGCGTTTTGCGGGCTTTTTTGGAAGTAGAACCCGTAAGCACCGTAATAGTAACGCCCAAAGCGTCGGCAAAAGGTTTGAGACCACGATAGTGCTGGTCGGCCAATATCTCGGTGGGGGCCATGAGGCAGGTTTGCGCCCCGCCGTCAATGGCCATGAGCATGGCAATAAAAGCTACAATGGTTTTGCCGCTGCCCACATCGCCTTGCAAGAGGCGGTTCATCTGTTTGCCCCCTTTGAGGTCGTCGTAAATCTCGCCGATGACGCGCTTTTGGGCGTTGGTAAGGTCAAAAGGTAAGTTTTCGGGTTTGTAAAAAGTACGCACCAAGTCAAGTTTAGAAAAAACCTGGCCTGGATATTCGGTTTTGTGAATGAGCTTATTTTTGAGGAGCCGCAGTTGGTTGTAAAACAATTCCTCAAATTTGAGTCGGCGTTTGGCTTGGTGCAAACTGGCCTCGCTTTCGGGCAAATGAATGTGCCACATCGCATCGGCTTTCGACAAAAGTCGGTATTTTTGGGTCAATTCGGCGGGCAATGTTTCTCTAAAATGCGGGTAGGCTTGCTCCAAAACCGTGCGCATGGCTTTCCCCAAAAACCGACTGTCAATGAATCGTTTGCGCAGTTTTTCGGTTAAGTTATAGACAGGCTGCCAATAGCCTCCTTCGGCGTTTTCGGGCGTAAGAGTCTCTACATCAGGGTGATTAAAACTAAACTTGCCACCAAAAGGTTGTGGCTTGCCATAGACAATGTACTCACCGCCCTCGCGCAAACTTTTGGCATACCACTCGGCTCCGTTGAAAAACACAAACTCACAAATGGCCGTGCCGTCGGTAAACTCCACGGCGCAGCGTTTCTTGGGGCCTTCGCCCACTATGTTTACGCTTCTGATTCGGCCTTTGAGCTGGGCAGCGGCCATGTTTTCGTTCAAATCGGCTACGCGCTGAAAAGTAGAACGGTCTTCGTGCCGAAAAGGATAGTTCTGGATTAAGTCGCCGTACGTGAAAATATTCAACTCTTTGTTGATAATTTCGGCACGTTTGGGCCCTACTCCTTTCAAAAATTCAATTTTAGTGTCAAAAAAATTGCTGCGGTCGGTCATAGCAACAGGGGGCAAAACCATTCAAAGTTACAAAAAAGCAAAAATTGCCCTCGTTTCGACTTATCAGTCGGTTACAAAGAAGGAGTATAGTAGTCTATAAAATAGCTGGAATTATTTCGTCTGATGTTTTACTTGCTGCACAAAACCAAGTGTTACGCCTGCCAGAGCAGCTATCTTGGCATCGTCAAAATCGGTTTGAGCCAAGAGTGCCCCAACAAAAGCAATATCTCGCTCGTAATGCCCTTTTTCGATGCCTTTTTCGATGCCTTTTTCGATGCCTTTTTCAATGCCTTTTTCGATGCCTTTTTCAATGCCTTTTTTCTCACCAATACGGCGTTCTCGTTCCAATGCAAATTCTACAATACCCATCGTTTTTTTTGGTTTATTTAGTGTTTGAGTGACTGCTTTATCAAATTTAATATCATTTTCTGAGTTTCCAAAACGTACATAAAGTTTTAAAAAAACCATCAATGCCCCTATTTTTTCGCGGGTGAAACCTTTGCTCACTAAGCGTTTCAACAAGTTTATCTTTTCTTGTAACAATTCTTCTTCCGATACTTTTCCTTTTTTCAGAGCCACCAAAGCCGTTAGTACTACCATCGCAAAGGGGTTGTAGCTTTCGGCGAGCAATGGCTCGTTTTGCGTCAAAATTTTGTAAGTGTTGAAATCATACCGTAAAGTTGTCCCCAAGTAACTTTGTTCAAAACTTTGTGGTTTGAATCCTTTATTGGTATCGGTTAAAATGGCAAAGGCCGTAAGTAGGACGTTGAAATTTATCATAAATGCGGTAGAAGTATTGAAACATTCGATGCTCAAAATTTCCATCTTTGCTGCCTTGCACTTCAATATGTACCAATACCCATTTTTCTTGGCCTTCGCGGGTAAATACTTTTACTAACTTATCAACATATTTGGGAGAAAAATCGTCGGGGTTAGCTGGAAAAAGTTGTTCGAGTTCTTTATCTAAAAACTCAAAAGGACGACTAAAATCAAATAATTCCTCCGCATCTGTGATAAAAAAGCGTAAGAAATCATCAAAAATATCGGCATCTTTCATATTGCTTCCAAAGTAGTTGACAGTTTTTGAGAAATTAGTCCACAAGCATATTGCCCACTAAACATGTAGTCGGAAAAATTAGT
>REAB01000025.1 GCA_004293645.1 Cytophagia bacterium
TAAGTCTTTTGATTTGTAGAAAAACTAAATTACTTCTTTTTGCTCACTCTCCTCCTTTTTTTTTCTAAAACTGTAAACTGCATCGTGAAGGATGCCCTTATTTTTTCTCTTTTTTTGACTAACAATGACGAAATTCCGTTTTTTTAAGCCATTACTACTGTTCTGTTCTGTTTTCACTATTGCTATTTCTTGTCAAGCAGTGCCGCCTTCGGTGGTGTATGTGTTGTCTATGCCGCACCCCCAAACGCACTATTTTGAGGTAGAAATGCGCCTCAACAACATCGCCGCTGCCACCGATTCTCCCAAAAATGGCTACATAGATTTGAAAATGCCCGTTTGGACACCAGGCTCGTACCTCATCAGGGAGTATGCCAAAAACGTGGAAGGTTTTCAGGTATTTGGCGATGGGAAGGCCGTAAAATCGGAAAAAATACGCAAAAATACGTGGCGCATTTTTAGTGCCGACGACCACCTCGTGGTGCGCTATCGGGTGTATGCTTACGAGCTTTCGGTCCGAACCAGTTTTTTGGACGATGCTCAGGGCTACCTCAACGGCGCAAGTATTTTTTTGTTTCACGACGCGCTCAAATCGCTGCCGCTGCGACTCATTGTGCAACCATACGCCAATTGGACACAAATAAGTACGGGCTTAAAACGCGTGGCCGACAGCCCCGCTATTTTTGAAGCACCCAATTACGATGCGCTCGTGGACTCGCCCGTGAGTATTGGTACGCAACAGGTATTTAGTTTTACGGCCAGTGGCATACCGCACACCGTAGCCATGAGCGGCGAGGCGCAGTTTGACCCCGCGAAATTGGCCACTGATATGCAAAAAGTATGCGAAACCGCCGCGACTGTTGTAGGCGAACAGCCTTGCACCGATTACACGTTTTTGGTACTCAATGCCCAACAAGGCAGTGGTGGCCTCGAACACAGCAACTCTACCACGCTGCACGTAAGCCGCAACAGCTATGCCAACGAGGGTAGTTATCGGGGGTTTTTGAGTTTGGTAGCGCACGAATATTTTCACCTTTGGAACATCAAACGCATCAGGCCAATGGCACTGGGGCCATTTGACTACGAAAACGAAAACTACACGCGCTTGCTCTGGGTGGCCGAGGGTTTTACGTCGTTTTATCAAGAATATATCTTGCTCAAAGCAGGTTTTAGGACTGCTGATGTTTATTTGGAGATGCTGGCAAACCAAATATCGGGCGTAGAAAATAAGCCTGGTAACCGCGTGCAGAGTGTAGCCGAGGCCAGCTGGGACGCTTGGATAAAATACTACCGCCCCAACGAAAACTCCATCAACAGCACTGTTTCTTATTATGACAAAGGCGCGGTAATAGGCGGCGTAATGAACCTCATTATTTTGGCCAATACCAAAGGGCAACGCTCGCTCGACGACGTAATGCGGCTTTTGTACAACGAGTATTACAAAAAACAAAAACGCGGTTTTAGCGATGAGGAGTTTCAAAAAGCATGCGAGCAAGTAGCGGGTTTGCCGCTAACCGATTTTTTTCAGAAACACATTTACGGCACCGAACCCCTTGACTACAACCGTTATCTGCACCCCGTTGGCCTTGCCATGACCGACCAAAACGCCAACAACAACACCCCTTTTTTGGGAGCAAATACCAGCAATCGTTGGCTGCTTACAAGTATTGTGCGCGACAGCCCCGCCGCGTTGGCGGGCCTCAACGCAGGCGATGAAATTGTGCAAATAGACGGTCAAACGCGCCCATTGACAGGGTTGGACGATTGGCTGCTGGGTAAAAAAGTAAATGACGTGTCAATGCTCACCATCAAACGCGACGGTTTGACCAAAACAATGGCCGTTACGGTGGGGCGTTCGCCTTTTGTGCGCTTCAAAATTGCCAAAACGAACAGCGCGAGCGTTGCCCAAGAAGATTTGTACAAAAAGTGGCTATTTATCAAGTAGCAGCGCCATGTTTGGCACAAGCAACGCCATGCTTGGCGTTGCTACTCCCGTCCGTTGGCCTTTTGTTGGTTCTGATTGAGCCGCTTCAAGAGCATCGAAGTAAACAATTGCTCGGCCTTGTAGAGTTCGGCCAATTGCCGCACGTTGATTACTTTCAGAAACTTGGCCATGTATTCGCGCTCTACGTCCACCTCTTTTTGTTGCAGGTTTAGTCCTTCGCGGAGGTTGGCCAAAATCTTCTCGTCAGAAGTGGTGAGCGTGTTGGTTTCAACCACCAACTTACGCAGCGATTTCCTAATTTCTTTTTTCTTGTCGTCAAACTCGTTGTAAACAGGCCAAAACAGAGCAGCTTGGTCGGTAGATAAGTTCAAGCGGTTGGTGATGAGGCCAATCTTGGCACTTTCGAGTTTGGAATTTCCGCCTTCTTGGGCATTTGCTGTTGTCGTAAACGCCAAGGCAATGACGATAATCCAGCCGTTTAACTTCATTTTGTGGTGCTTCATTTTCATATAATTTCCTCAATGTGGTCTTCTTCTTGCAGCGCGTTTTGGAGGGCTTCTTCGTCAATGTTGAGTTGTTCCAACAGTGCCTCTTCATTTCTGTACGCATCGGTAGCGGGTATTTGTTCGGCCAAATCTTGCTGGCTTACGTTGCTTTCCTTCAAATATCCCACAATTACTTCGTCGCTCACTTGGCTCAATGTTTCTTCGCCCAGGGAATATTGTTTTTGGGGGTATGTTACCCAAATCAACGCGCCTATTACGCAGATGGCAGTAACCCAAACAGCAGTACGCCGCCACGACCAACTCAGCCTGAGCCGCTCTTCGGGAGCTTTTTGAGCGGCTATTTTTGCCTGTACCCGCATGGGCAAATCGTCAAAATAGCCCGCTGGGGCATCAAATGGCGGCTTGTGGCTGAGGTTTTCTAATTTGATACGCTGCATAAATAAAGTTCAAGGGTGCTATCATCTACGTTGAAGTTTTGACAAACTAAATGTTATAAAGTTTAATCTTCGCCGTTCAAAAACTTTTCAATTTTGGTAACAGCGTGGTGGTAACTGGCTTTCAATGCCCCCACCGACGTGCCCGTTATTTCGGCCATGTCTTCGTATTTTAAGTCATCAAAATATTTCATGTTAAAAACCAAACGCTGTTTTTCGGGCAATTTTAGCAGGGCTTTTTGAAGTTTTAATTCAATTTCAAGGCCATTGAGCGGCGATTCGGGTCGGGTTGATAACTGCTCCAATTTATCCAACAGTTCGCTTTCCACGTCATTGATGGAAACAAAAAAACGCCGCCTTTTTTTTGCCAAAAAATTCAAACATTCGTTGGTGGCAATGCGGTAGAGCCACGTAAACAACTGAGAATCGCCCCGAAATTTTTCGAGTGCTTGCCACGCTTTCAAGAACGTTTCTTGGGTTAAGTCATCGGCATCATCGTGGTCGATGACCATTTTTCTGATGTGCCAATAGATTTTTTGTTGATACTTGCGCACCAACTGATTGAAAGCGAAATTTCGGCTTTCAGGGTTGGCAAATTTCGCAAGTATCTCTTGATCGGTCATATTTTACTTCCTCGAAATCGCTCTTTTGGCGGCGGCTACGATGTCTTTGGCGGTAAGTCCGTATTTTTCCATCAATTGCGCGGGCGTTCCACTTTCGCCAAAACTATCTTTTACGGCAATAAACTCTTGTGGATAAGGCTTGTTTTGCGCCAGCGTTTCGGCAATGGCGCTGCCCAAACCGCCCGCCACTTGGTGTTCTTCGGCACTGACGAGGCACTTTGTCTTGGCCACCGATTTTAAGATGGCTTTGGTGTCTAAAGGTTTAATGGTATGAATGTTGATAATTTCGGCATTGATGCCTTCGGCTTCGAGCATTTCGCCCGCTTGAATGGCCTCCCACACCAAATGCCCCGTGGCAAAGATACTTACGTCGGTGCCTTCATTGACCATCCATGCCTTTCCAATTTCAAATTTCTGGTCGGCATCGGTAAAAATAGGCACTACTGGGCGGCCAAAACGCAAATAAACGGGGCCGTGGTACTCGGCTACGGCAATGGTGGCGGCTTTGGTTTGGTTGTAGTCGCAGGGGTTGATAACCGTCATATTGGGCAGGGCGCGCATCATGGCGAGGTCTTCTAAAATCTGGTGCGTAGCCCCGTCTTCGCCCAGCGTAAGGCCCGCGTGCGAGACGGCTATCTTGACATTCTTGTCAGAATAGGCCACACTTTGGCGGATTTGGTCATATACGCGGCCTGAACCGAAATTGGCAAAAGTAGTCGCAAACGGAATTTTGCCGCCGATGGCCAGCCCAGCGGCCATGCCTATCATGTTGGCCTCCGAAATGCCGCACTGAATAAACCGTTCGGGGTTTTCTTTGATGAAGGCATCTAATTTGAGCGAGCCCACTAAGTCGGCACACATGGCTACTACGTTGGGGTTGGTTTGTCCCAAGGTCTGCATTCCCGCGCCAAAACCGCTGCGGGTGTCTTTTTTTTCTGTGAATGTGTATTTTTTCATAATAAAAAGTTAAGCCCCCCGCCCCGATGGGGGAGCTGTTTTGTTACTTCCCCATCGGGGCGGGGGGGCTGTTTGTTTGAGTTTGTTTAAAAAATAAGTAGCACTTGGGCAGTTGGGATGGGCTGCGGCGCGTTGAATGGAGAAGCCGTATTTAAGCATTCTGGCCGTAAAAGTATCTTTTGTGCCCACGCCTCGATTGGTTTTGTCTAAAAAAAGAGATTTCAGTTTTTCAAAAGGAGCGTTTTCTTTTTCGGGCCATTCATAGCTAAAATCTTCGCGAAGCAACGTGCTCATGGTAAAGCTATCGGCCAAAAACCACGCCTCAATTTGTTTAACGGCAATAATGACAATCGTATTTGCCGACGCTCCAATGCGATCACGGGTTTTAGTGATACAAGCATCTTCATCTAAATCGGTTACGATAAATATTTTCTCTGCTCCGTTAGATTGCAATACGGTAATACTTTCTTTGAGTTTTTTGGGTAAAAGGTTTCCGTTTCCGTCGGCGTTGATAACAGGCGAAACCAAACTCAAATGGTTGTTAGACAGCAATTCTCGAAATGCTGCTGATTCTACAATTTTGCGTTCAGTTTTTCCTTCTACAATAAAACCCACTTTTACCACGGTAACCCACCTCCAAGAGCGTTGGTAAGCCATGCTTCGTCCATAGAAAGGCCATGAAAGTTCTTGCCTTCAAACTGCTTTATCTGGGTAGCTCCGTCTTTTTTATCCACTAAAATCAATTCATTTGCCCGCAGCTGCCGCACTAACGTGGGCGAGTGCGTGTTGAGCCAAATATAATGACCTTTTTCTTCGCACTTATTTCGCATTAGTTCAACCAACAACTCTATCGCATAAGGACTTAGCCCATTTTCTGGTTCTTCGATACACAAAAACTGCGTTTCGTCTGACTGATAAATGGCTGTAAGTAAGCACAATATATTGTAAGTGCCGTCAGAAATGAGTGATTTGCCAAAGGGTTTACTCGTATTTTTTTCTTTTATCAAAAGTGTATCTTGCCCGCTGATGTTGTCAGAATAGACTTCAATGTTTTCTAATTCAGGCACTAACAATTGTAAAATTTCCAAAATCTCTTCTCGCTTTACCTCATCTTGCAAGATACGTTTGAGGACTTTTTCGAGGTTGGAGGCGGAGAAACTTAACTTAAAACTATCTTCAAATTTTTTAAATTCTTTCTCCTTATTCTTTGTGAAAATTCGAGAAAAAGATTGGGAAAATTCCCCCCAATTATTAAACAAATCCAAAATAGCCTCATCGTAGGGCCTCATTCCAAGTTGAAATTCTTTAAACTTTCGATAGTCATTTGTAATTTCATGAACCAGGTCATTAATTTTGATAGTAAAAATGAATTGGAAATCATTCACCGCACGATTTGCCAATGAATCCTGACCGCCAAAAGTTCTTACTATTTCATAATCTCCATAATTTACATATTTCATAAACTCCAACGCCTCAAAAATATTCGATTTGCCCGAGCCGTTTGGGCCTACAAAGACCGTAAACGGGTTAGGTTCAACGATTTCTAAGTCCACAATAGACTTAAAGTTTTTGATATGGAGGCTTTTTAGTTTCATTGAGAGATAATCGCGTTCATTTGAGATTTAAACCAGTCAGTTTTTACCAATTCTTCTTGCCTTATGTTGTGCAACTGGCACAAATTACCTTGTTTTTTCATACTAAATACTTTGTAAAATGTTTCAAAATTATCGCTTTCAAGCATTGATATTATCTCATCGAAGGCTTCATTACGGTAAGATAAAAAGTTTTTCTTATAAAAGATATAAGACCTCCTGTCGTTGTCTAACTTTTGGGTAATTCGCCCTTTTGTGCTGTTTTTGGCTTTTTTTATGGTGTTGGTGTATTCTTCAATGTTTAATACTGGGTAACATTCTTGGAGGTTATCGGGGTGATAAAGATAATTTTCAAAACAATAATATTCCAGAATACGTAAGTTCTGAAACTTACCCAATAGTTCTCTTCGTTCGCTATCACTCAAAAAATCGCGGTCAATAAGGCCATAAATAGATTTATCTTGCTCTATTCTGAGGGTGATACTACTCTTATCAATATCACCCAAAAAAAGTGTACTTTCTGTGCCAATCGAATTGAGCAATGCGGCATTTTCGTTTTCGCAGAAAATTAGTTTTTTATCTTTAAACAAAACCTTGAGCGCGTCTTTGGGGACTGCTATATCAAAAATTTCGGCATCCTTCACGATGCAGTTTACAGTTTTAGAAAAAAAAAGGAGGAGAGTGAGCAAAAAGAAGTAATTTAGTTTTTCTACAAATCAAAA
>REAB01000087.1 GCA_004293645.1 Cytophagia bacterium
CAAATAATTCATCTTTTATCTATTTTTAACAAAGATATGGACTCTAAAAACCCAATAATTGTAATTTAAAAAGAAAATATATCAATAAATTGCCTAATAAACACCTGGCGCGTGGCACACTCATTTTGGCGGCGTTCGAGCCGAATAGTGGCTTCTTCCACGTCGGTTTTGGGTGTGTAAAAGCAACTGTGCAACGTGCGGGCGGGCAGGCCCATCTTCTGTCCGAGGTTTTTGGCGGCGCGGCCTGTGGGGGCAAGAGGCATTGGCACAATGCTCTTTTCTGCTAAATACGGCCCCAATGCCCGCATGATGCTGGTTTTTCCCGTGCCTGCTGCACCACGTACAATCAGAAAATGGTCATCGTTTTCAACAAACGACTCAATGCTACAGAGCGCGTTGGCCTGTTCGGCGGTAGGAATAAAGTCCAAAAAAGAAAGCAAAGTTGCCATGACCGTAGCGGCTTTTGGTTTGAAGCCGCTGCAAAGGTTAGGTTGTCAATTGCTATTTTGTTAGATTTGACAGAAACTTTTACTAACAATGAAAAAAGACCGAGAGAGTGACGGAAAGCGTTTAAAAAGAATATTGAAACTGCACCAATTGCTCAGAGGGGGCAAGCATTTTTCGACCGAGCAGCTACAAGAGGCGTATTTTGAAGCAACCCAAGAGCGAGTAGAATTAAAAACGTTGCAAAACGACTTGCGGTTTATGAAAAATGAACTGCACGCGCCCTTGCCCCAAAAAGCCAATAAGCACGAGGGCTATTATTACAAAAATGAAGAAAGCTATTCTATTTTGGAAGCATTAGACGACGGTTATTTTGGTACGCTCAACGAGGCCATCGCGCTGCTGCGCCAAGCCTCCAAGTCAAAAGAATTTATCGGATTGGAAGATATTTTGATAAAGTTAGAGCAGCGCGTTGCCGTTACCGACGCCGAAAGGAGCGTTTTTATTCAGTTTGAAGAAGTAGAATTGAAAGGGCGGGAGTATTTGCCAAAAGTTCATCAAGCAATTCTGAAAAAGAAGTCTCTAAGAATTGATTATCAGCCTTTTAATGAGCCAGAAGCCATGCGATATGTCTTTCCGCTTTTGCTCAAAGAATACAATAACCGCTGGTTTTTGATGGCTTGGGAAGAAAATAAATCAGAAAGACCCCAGATTTTTGCCTTAGACCGCATCAACAATTTACGCGAAACAGCACTCTCGTTTTCCATTCCAAAACAAACCGATTGGCAGGCTCAGTTTGAACAAATGATTGGCGTAACGCCTAAAGGCTCGCTCGAAACTGTTGTGCTGCGGTTTTCTAAAAATCGCTTTCCGTATGTGATGACCAAGAAACTGCACCAAAGTCAGCAACTCATTGACGACCGTACCATTTCGATTCAAGTTTATACCAACCCCGAACTCACCGCCAAAATTCTGGAGTTTGGGGCTGATATAGAGGTGCTTACGCCGCCAATATTACGGGAGGAAATCAAGAAAATTTTGCAAAAAACAATCGTACAGTACAAGTAGCGCGTTTCGTTGGCAAATATGAACCGTTCAAACAGTTACTGTTCAAAACCAATCAGTTTCGCCCGCTCCTTGGCGCACAATTACGAGGTCGTTGTTGGTGGCATTGATGATGGTAGAAGCTACCAACCCGCCGTAACCGCCATCAATAACCATATCTACTTGGTGCTGAAAACGCTCAAAAATCTCTTCGGGGTCGGTGGGGTATTCCATAATCTCGTCGTTGTCGTCTTTGATAGACGTAGTGATAATGGGGTTGCCCAATTGCAGCACTATTTGACGCGGAATGGCATGGTCGGGGACTCGAATACCAATTATTTTCTTGTTGGTATTCAGTATTTTAGGTACGCGACTGCTGGCTTCCAAAATAAAAGTATAAGGCCCTGGCAGGTATTTTTTCATGAGTTTGAAAGCGGTAGTTTCTACGCGGGCGTAGTCGGCAATGTGGCTCAAATCGTTACAAATAAACGAAAAGTCATTTTTTTGGGGCTTAATTCCTTTTATTTTGGCCACCCGCTCCACCGCTCGCGCATTGTGAATGTCGCAGCCCATGCCATAAACCGTGTCGGTAGGATAAATAATAACACCCCCGTCTTGTAGGCACTTTACAACTTGTTGAATCTTACGGGGTTCGGGCGTTTCGGGATGTATTTTCAAAAATTCGGCAGGCATGGGTTTTGAGTGGTTGAGTGATTGAGTGATTGAGTGATTGGGTGATTGAGTGATTGAGTGATTGGGTGATTGAGTGATTGAGTGATTGGGTGATTGAGTTGCTGGCTGATTCGGGGTTCTTGTCTGAATTATTTGATGCTGTAACATTGTCGTTGCAAACTTAATTTTTATTTTGGCAAAAAGCGTTACTTTAGCAAAAAGATAACCCTGACCAATAGATCAAGTATTATGGCACGTATAAAAGTGATTATGGAGAATGAAAATGGTGATGCAATTGCGAGCAAATACTATAATTTAGGTACAGATTTTAGCAACATTGATAAAATTGAAGAGGCTGTACATTCCATTTCTGGGGGTTTACTGACCGATGTTAGTGCCCATCTTTTAAATTCGGAACAGGATAGCTTTTTAAAAAAAGTGAGTACAAGACTAATGGTAAATATACCGTAAATATTTCTACGATGTACGGCAGTTTTCCTTTTGAAGTCTATCGCATAAAGAAAGGTTTGTTAGGCAGTAATTTTTTGAAAGAGTGTGATTTTCTTGGTAGTGGGTACTTACTCGTAATTGTTTGCAATTACAGTAATTTGTTGTAAATGTCCGCGTCGGCGCGGGGTCGCCCGTGCGCGGGGCCGCCCGTGCAGTCCGATGTTTATCAATTTGTTATTACCAAATTACCCTTTATTGCAAATCAAAAATAATATAATGGCGGCGGCCAACCGCCTAATTTTACGCAACTACTACTTACTTATTTGATGCCTCATCAATAACTTTTTGCAGTATTCCCTCAAAAAGTGAGAGGCATTTTTTGATTTATAAATTATCGAACCATTCTACGTTCAAATCTCGAAGAGCTTATTGGTATTTTGGCTCGTAGGCTACAATTTCAACATCGGCCTATTCTGTCATTTTTTTACTTCAAAAAGAACCTTTCCTCCCCATTTTTATTGCCCCACAAACGCCAGTTTTTTACCCTTTGGGTCAATGGCCAAGCGCGTTATTTGCTTGATTCCTAACGCGCTGTAATCGCCTACGAGTTGCCAAGTTGAATCGGCTTTGGGTTGCCATTTATAGAGTTTAGCCCCTTGCGCCATGAGCAGCGTGCCGTCGGGAGTCCAGGCGCAATCTTCGCTTTGGGGCAGGGTTTCAATGAGTTTGGTGGTTTGTAAATTGCGCATATCTAAGCGTTCTATTTGCCAATTTTGGTCCGAAATTTTATGCACAAAACTCGCTGCTCGTTGGCCTGGAATACGGTGCAACGCCCGCCCAATGTTGTTGGCAATGACCTGCCCTTTCCCCGTCGAAACCTGCGCCAATTGGAGCGTATGGGGCTGCCCCAGCAAGGGCTGCCCCAACACAAACAAAACGAGTGAGTCGGCACCAAACCAGCAATGGTAGCCTACGGGTTTGAGGTCTTTGAGTACCAACTGCGGGTTTTGCCCCGTGGCCAGGTCAAACTGCCACAGTCGTTGCGTTTGGTCGGCTTCTACTCGAATCACCGAAAAATGCCTGCCGTCGGGCATAACCGTGGCAGAGTACTCACTTTCAGGCGTTTGGGTAAGGGCATTGTTTGTTTTTTTGCCCAAATCGTACGCCCAAATATCAGTTTGGCCGTTGGCTTGCTGGGTATAAAGCAGCTTTTTGCCGTCGGGTGTAAACGACGGTTGGTTGTCGTAGCCAGCTCTTTTGGTAATGTTGAGCGGCTTGCCGACGGTTACTTTTCCCGCGCTGGCGTTCAGGTCAGCTACATAAATTTCGGTGTTGGGCGCGGCGGGTGTAAAGGCTTCCAACACACGTTTTACGATGCCGTCAAGCGCGTCGTTGCCAATCCACCGAACCACCACAACCAGTTCATTTTCAGCGTCCACGTAAACAATATTACTCCCATTACCCACGTGATAAAACGCCGATGCGGGCGCACTTGGCAAAGGCTTGCGGTCGGTGTTCAAAAACCAGTTCATGTAGCCGTAAGTAGGCTGCGCAGGCGTGGGCGTGGTGGCTTGTTTTACCCATTGTTCTGAAAGCAACTGCTGGCCGTTCCAATTGCCTTTGTGGAGCGTAAGCAGTCCAAAACGCGCCATGTCGAAGGCGTTGATAAACATGCCACCGCCCCAATGCCCACCACCGCTCACCGACTGCACGGGCTGGCCGTCGAGCACTATCCAAGCGTTGCGGTAGCCCGTCCATCGCCAAGTATTCGATGCGCCAATGGGGTCCATGATGCGTTCTTTCAAGACCTGCGGCAGGGGCTTGCGCCACACGCTCGTGGCCGCCAACGCGAGGGCGTTTACGCGCACGTCGTTGTACTCGTACACGCTGCCGGGGGCGTTGCGCGGGCGCGTGAGCCAAGTGGCAGGGTCTTTGTCGGGGCGGTCGGCCCAGTCGGGTTTGCCCCAAAGTGTACCTTCCCAATCGGAGGTTTGACGGAGCAGGTTATCCCACGTAATGCGCCGATTATGAGGTGTGTCAAAAGGTCGTAGCAATTCGGGTTTTCCAAACTCCTCGGCAGGGCGATTGACAGGCTGCCCGTACAATTCGATAGGAGGAATATAAGCGGCAACGGTATCATCGACAGACCGAATCAGCCCTTTGTCCACGGCCAAACCCACCACTGTGGAGAGAAAACTTTTGGTAACGCTGTGCGTAATATCACAGCGAGCTGGTTCGCCCCACTGCGCCACCATGTAGCCTTTGTGAATAATAAGCCCCGTCTGCGCACCACGGTCGGCAAATGGCCCAATGGCATTTCCGTAGGGTTCTTTGCCAAAACTTTGGTAGTGCGACTGCTCCATGCTGCGCGGATTTTTGGATTCGTTGGCCTGCGCAAAAGCAATGGCTTCTTGAATTTTGGCAGCGTTTAGGCCCATTTCGGCGGGCGTTTTGTGCGCCCACGCATGCGCAGGTGGGAAATAAACGGCGGGTTTGTTTTGGGCAAAACTCAAAAAAGGGAAAAGGAATAGGTAAAAGAGGCGTTTCATAGTGCAGGTAGTAGGGTTAATTTTCGTGCCAAAAATAACAATATTTGTTATCTTTGTGATGCAATAAAACACATTAAACCATGATAACCATCACCCTTTCGAGCAGCGGCAAGCCCAGCAGCGACCGCGCCATTGCATTTGCCAAGGCATTGGCAGCCAGTAAATCTCGACAATACTAATAACCCTGCGCTTTAGCGTAGGGCAAACAAAAAACAATAACTTATTGGGCTTTAGCCCTAACACAAGTCATGGCTAAAGCCCAAATATGTACTCTTTGTGCTTCCCCCAGCCTAAAGGCTGAGGTTAAAAAATGTTACCAAAACCCTTGACTTCCGTATTATTTTCTGCTTTTGATAGTCATTTTCCTTACCAACGACCAACAAAAATAACCCCACATGAAACATCTTTTATTTGTCTCAAAAAAATCATTTATCACTTCAGTGTCAGCAAATTTACAGCGTGAGCATAACGTTGGTGCCTGCCTTGTTAAATAAAAATTCTTGAAAACACGATTTTCTTGCCATTATCAATAATACCTGCGGCCAATGCCATAGCCTACTGCACCGCCTACTACTACACCCACGCCAAAGGCTTGGGCGGGTGTAAGACCTTTGCCCCCTGACCGATAGCGCGGCGATACAGGTCTGGTGTTGGCTATCCAATTGTCTTTTTGCTGGGCAGCCACGAGCGAGGGGTTTTCGTAATTGACCGTACCAGGTGCCCATTGGTTCTCAACAAAAAAGAACCGTATGGCTGCGCCTCCGCATGACCAACTACCCGTTGAGCGTGTATCCGCTCACCCTCAATAGCCAAGTGCGAGCCTTTCAGTACGTGCAGAAAGACACGCTATTTCGGAGTATTTACGTGGGTGGCATGGTCATTATCCTGCTTTTTGCGGCTTACATGGCCTTGTTTTTTCGCGGCAAATTGTACCTCTATTATTTGCTTTGCGCCTGCTGCTCTACGCTCATGATTCTGATTTACAACGACTTTCAGTATTTTATTTTTGATGAGTTACCGCTCTTTATTGGCAACAAAAATGCGTATGGTTTTCTGGCTACCTTTCTGCCTATTTTCTACCTGCTTTTTGCCCAAGAATTTGTGAGTTATGGCTATCGTGCTACCAAACTACTGCAAACAGTCATTTACATTTCTATTGCCACAAGTATCGTGTTGCTGCTGTTCATTGTTATTTTTAAAGAGGCTATTTTCAACTTTCGGCATTTTTTCTATCTTCCACTTACCCTCAATACCGCGTTGATGATCTTCATGGTTTTTAAGGCTATACAAAACGGCTACCGCCCTGCGTGGCTGTTTGTATTGGCTACTTTTCCGCTGCTGGTGATTGGTGCATTAGAAGCCCTCTCCGATTTTCACAACTTGCCTATTCAGTTCATGCACACGCTTTATTACAGTTTTAGCCTCTACGAAATGTACGTCTTGATGTTGGGGCTTTCGGGGCGTTTTAGGGCGTATCAACAGGAGCGAAAAGTGTTGCAACATCAAATGTTTGAACTGCAAATACAAACCGAACAAAAAGTAAGAGAACGCATTGGCTTGGATTTGCACGACAAAGTGGGCGGATTAATTTCTCTTTTGAAGATAAATTTGGAATTGTTGGGTAAAAAAAACGCCCAAATCCAAGACGAATCGTACCAAAAGATGTTTCAGATTTTGGACACTGCCGCCGACGAAACGCGCCGCATTTCGCACGGCATGATGTCAGACCAACTGCGAGAAAGAGGGTTGATGTGGGTACTGAAAGAATTATATGAAGGACTCGAAGCCCCCCATTTCTTAGTACAAACCAACGGAATAGAACACCGCCTCCATTCAACAACAGAAATGATGCTGTATGGCATTGTAAATGAGTGTGTTACGAATATTTTGAAGCACGCCAATGCAAAAAATGTGGCCATTCAGTTGAGTCAGAACAAAAATAAGGAGCTAACTCTGATGATAGAAGACGACGGAAAAGGCTTTGATATAAACAAAAGCGCCCATTTGGGTAAAGGTTTAATCAATTTGGGGGTTCGCGTAAAAGAGCATTTGAAGGGACATTTAACAATAGACTCAACCCCAGGAAAAGGAACGGTTATCATCATAAAAATAAAACAACCTTAATCAGCGCGTGCTCTCGTAATCTGGAAAAACCTCCAAGTTGTCGAGTTGTTCATACACCGAATTGTTGCTCATAAATTCGGGTACGAGTATTTTCAAATAAGCTACCATGTTGGTTTTATCGCCCTCGCGCAGGGCTTTGCGCAACGATTGAAGCAGCGAAGTGAGTTCGGAAAATGGCAACGACTGAACTTGCGCAATCTGAATTTTGGGGTGGTAAGTGGGCAGCGTATGTTCTTTGTCGCTGAGGAGTTCTTCGTACAGTTTTTCGCCAGGCCGCAAGCCCGTATAAACTATTTTTATGTCTTTGTCTATGCGCAAGCCCGACAGTTGAATCATTTTTTGTGCCAAGTCGTCTATTTTGATGGGTTCGCCCATGTCAAACACAAACACCTCACCGCCTTGCCCCATGGTAGCGGCTTCGAGGACCAATTGGCAAGCCTCTGGAATAGTCATAAAATACCGAATGACTTCGGGGTGGGTAACGGTGATGGGCCCGCCCGCTTGGATTTGTTTTTGAAAAAGCGGCACCACCGACCCATTAGAACCCAGCACGTTGCCAAAACGAGTAACAATAAAGCGCGTAGCGCTTGGAAAGCGGTTGTTGAGGCTCTGCACGTACATTTCGGCCAGCCGTTTTGTGGCGCCCATTACGTTGGTAGGATTTACAGCTTTGTCGGTAGATACCATCACAAACCTTTCAACGCCCAATTCTACGGCCAAGTCGGCCATTATTTTAGTGCCAAACACATTGACTTTGAGGGCTTCGTAGGGGTGCATTTCCATGAGTGGCACGTGCTTGTAGGCCGCCGCATGAAATATAAAATGGGGGGTATATTCGCCAAATATCTGCCGTATTCGCGTTTCATCGGTTACGTCGGCTACTTGCACCAGCAGCGTAGTGTGGGCCAACAACGCTTGAAACTGCTGACGTAGTTCGCTTTCTAAATCGTACAAACCCGACTCAGATTGGTCGAGCAAAATCAGTACTTTGGGCTTAAAATGTACCAATTGGCGCACTATTTCGCTGCCAATCGAACCTGCGGCCCCCGTTACCAAAGCTACTTTTTTGCTCATTTGACGGCCAATTTTTTGGTTGTCAATTTGAATGGGGTCGCGGCCCAGCAGGTCTTCAATTTTTATGCTTCTAATCTCTTCGGGGCGCAATAAACGGCCTTCCAGGCGCTCATAAACCGACGGTACTATTTTGACTACGATGCCATGTTGTAAAAAAGTTTTTACGATTTGGCTTTTGCGCGTGGGCTTGATGTGGTGAATGGCCAACATCACCTCGATGTCTTCTGGTTCGCGGGGCGTAACAAACCTTTTGATGGCTTCTTCTTGCGAAAACACCCGAACTCCCTCAACCGACTTAAAGGTTAGCGAGGAGTTTTCGTCAATAAAACCCAAGATGTTATATTTTTTATGTCGGTTGCGTAGTAAGGTATTTTTGGTGAGTATGCCCAAAATACCAGCTCCGTAGATAAGTACATCAACTTTTTCGCCTGGGGCGTTGGCAATCAAGGCTTTGTACATATTTTTTACCAAAAAACGGCTCGCTACAATAAACGAAAGCGAAATAAAATACTCAATGATAAGAATGGAAAAAGGAATGTAAAAAAGGGCGTTTTTGGTAATTTGAGTCAATAAAAGCGATATAGCGATGGTAAACAAACTCCCGAAACTGATGGCTTTAAAAATAGCCGACGCATCTTCTATGCTGGTGTGCCGCACAATACCCGCGTACGACCGAAAGTATAAAAAACAGGCCAAACGGCAACCTAACAACGTGAGTAAGAAGTATTTATAAAGTGGCCAGTTTACTTCGGCAATGTGAAGATTGAAGCGAAGCAGACACGCCACCACAAAAGACGCAAAAACAACCAATAAATCAATTGCTAAAACGAAATACCGAGAAACAAATTTATTGGAATAGTTTGATAAGAAATTCTCAATCATACAAGTTGGCATTAAATACACTACTGGCGTTTCAAAATTAGCACAATTGTCTGAGTAATACTAATTATTCTAATTTGCAATTATCGCGCCAATAAATCTTGCAAGGCTTCGGTTAGGTTGGTAAATGAATACTGAAAGTCGGTTTGTTTGGCAATACGTTGGTTCAAAACGTAGTTGCCGCCCAACACCACGTCGGCCATTTCGCCATATACCAATTGAAGGGTAAAGGCAGGAATATGGGGCAACCAAAGGGGGCGATTTAAGACATCGGCTATTTGACGGGTAAGTTGCGCATTGGTAACAGGCTGCGCGCCCACGGCGTTATAAATTCCGCTCCATTTGGGGTTTTCTAAGGCTTCAATAAATAGTCGGCACAAATCATCGAGGTGAATCCACGATACCCACTGCTCGCCGCTGGCCAGCGGTGCGCCCACGCCCAATCGAATGGGTGCGGCTATTTTGGGCAGTGCGCCGCCGCTGCTGCTCAACACAATACCGATGCGAAGTTTGGTGGTGCGCACGCCCACGTTGTCCATGCGTTCGGAGGCTTGCTCCCACGAGCGGGTTACGTGGGCCAAAAAGTCGGTGCCTGAGGGGTGGTTTTCGTTGAGGTGTTCATCGCCCGTGTTGGCCCCGTAAAACCCAATGGCCGAGGCCGCCACGCAGGCTTTTACTTTGAAAGGACGGCCTTGCAACTCATTGGCTATCAGCTCAATACTTTTGGTACGACTTTCTATAATTTCGCGTTTGCGTTGGGCTGTCCAGCGGGCATCGGCTATGCCAGCCCCCGCCAAATGAACGATGTAGTCGGCGGTTTCGAGGGCTTGCGCCTCGATATAGCCTTTGTCAATGTCCCACCGATAGACCGTAACGTTGGGGATATTTTCTTTGCGACGGCTGAGGTAGGCTACTTCGTAGTTTTTTTCTAACAACATTTCGGTCAAACGACGGCCAACCATGCCCGTGCCTCCCGTAATCAAAACAGTTTTTTTCATTTTTAGCAATGTGCAAATACATTCACAAAGTTGCGCTAAAAAAAGCACGATTTCAAATCGAACTTTTAATCGCTCAAAATGCGTTTTCTTGGTTGCTAATCACGCTAAATTCCGAACCTATGCCTTTTGAACTCATATCCGAATACCAGCCCACGGGCGACCAGCCGCAGGCCATTGAAAAACTGGTAGAAGGCGTAAAAAACGGCGAACCCGCGCAAACTTTACTGGGTGTTACGGGTTCGGGCAAGACTTTTACGGTGGCCAATTTGGTAGCCCAAATAGACCGTCCTACGCTGGTGTTGAGCCACAACAAAACCTTAGCAGCGCAGCTTTACGGTGAGTTTAAGCAGTTTTTTCCCAACAACGCTGTTGAGTATTTCATCAGTTATTACGACTATTATCAACCCGAAGCATTTATTGCTACTACCAATACCTACATCGAAAAAGATTTGGCTATCAACCAAGAAATTGAGAAGCTACGTTTGGCTACGGTGTCGTCGTTGATGAGTGGTCGCCGCGACGTGTTGGTGGTGGCATCGGTGTCGTGCATTTATGGCGCAGGAAACCCCACCGAGTACAAAAAAAGCATTGTGCGCGTGGCCGTGGGCGAGGTGGTGAGCCGCAACCAATTTTTGTTTCGCTTGGTCGAAATTTTGTACAGCCGCACCGAAGCCGATTTTGCGCGGGGTAATTTTCGCGTCAAGGGCGACACGGTAGATATTTTTCCTGGCTACGCCGATTTTGCGTACCGCATCATTTTTTTTGGCGATGAAATTGAGGCCATTCAGCGCATTGACCCCGCCAACGGCAAAAAAATGGCCAACGAAACCATCGTTGCCATTTTTCCTGCCAACCTGTTTGTAACGGGCCGCGACGTGCTGTTGGGGGCAATTCACCAGATTCAGGACGACATGATGGCCCAAATAAAATACTTTGAACTCGAAGGCCGACCGCTCGAAGCGCAGCGCATCAGAGAGCGCACCGAGTTTGACATGGAAATGATGCGCGAACTGGGCTACTGCTCGGGCATTGAAAACTATTCGCGTTATTTTGATGGGCGCAAACCAGGCCAACGACCTTTTTGTTTGCTCGATTATTTTCCCGACGACTACCTGGTGGTGGTGGACGAAAGCCACGCCACAATGCCACAAATCAGGGCCATGTGGGGCGGCGACCGCTCGCGCAAGGAAGCCTTGGTAGAATACGGATTTCGACTACCGAGTGCCATGGACAACCGTCCGCTCACGTTTCAAGAATTTGAAGGAATGTCGCCGCAGATGGTGTTTGTGAGCGCTACGCCGTCCGACTACGAACTGCGCCGCACCGAAGGCGTGGTGGTGGAGCAGATAATTAGGCCAACGGGCTTGCTCGACCCGCAAATTGACGTGCGCCCCAGTTTGAACCAAATTGACGACTTGCTGGAAGAAATTGATGCCCGCATCAAACAAAACGAACGGGTGCTGGTAACAACCCTCACCAAGCGAATGGCCGAAGAACTCAGCAAATATTTAGACCGCGTGGGCATTAAGTGCCGTTATATTCACTCGGAAGTGAAGACTTTGGACCGCGTAGAGATTTTGCGTGATTTGCGACTCGGTGCTTTCGACGTGCTGGTGGGCGTAAACTTGCTGCGCGAAGGACTCGACCTGCCCGAAGTAAGTTTGGTAGCCATCATGGATGCCGATAAAGAAGGCTTCTTGCGCGACATTCGGTCGTTGATTCAGACCATTGGGCGGGCGGCGCGTAACCAAAACGGCAAAGTGTTGATGTATGCCGACACCATAACGGGCTCAATGCAAAAGGCCATTGACGAAACCAACCGCCGCCGTGCTATTCAGATGGAATACAACGAAGCCCACGGCATTGTGCCAAAAACCATTTTCAAAAGCCGCGAGGCCATTATGGAACAAACCTCGGTGGCCGATGCCAAAGCCAGCTCGAAACGCTACTACATCGAACCCGAAGAAATACGCATTGCCGCCGACCCCGTAGTGCAATACATGGGCAAGTCTGACTTAGAAAAACTCATGGCCGAAACCCAACGCAAAATGGAGCAAGCTGCCAAAGAACTCAATTTCTTGGAAGCAGCCCGCTACCGCGATGAACTTTCGCAGTTGCGCGAACAATTAAAAAAATGATATTTTTGTGCATGAGTAGTCAAAAATAAAACTGCTCAATTTTAAGATTATGGACTTACTGATTCAAGTACAAGATACCGAAGCCCCTTTTTTGATAGAATTATTAAGAAGATTTGACTTCGTAAAAATTAAACAAACTGAAGAGCCGACAGAAGATTCAGCGATTTTGAAAGGATTGGAAGTAAGCCTCCAACAAATGAAAGCCATGCGTGCGGGAAAACTGCCCAAACCAACTATTAATGACCTTTTTGGTGATGAATGAGCTTCTTATCACCTTTACGCCCTATTTTAAACGTACTTACAAGCGGTTGGCAAAACGCTATGTGTCGCTTGACAGCGATATGAAAATTCGGTTACCAATTGCATCTAAAAATAAAGGTAAAAGTGGCGGGGCAAGGGTCATTACTTATTTTGTAACCGAATCCAACGAACTCTTCCTCATTTCTATTTATGATAAATCTGAACAGGAAAGTATTTCAGATAGAATGATCCAAACGTTGATTCAAAATATGCTCAACGAAGAGTAAACTCAGCCGCCCGCTACCGCGATGAACTTTCGCAGTTGCGCGAACGTAAGTCTGCTATCTAAAAAAACAAAACGACTGATTTTTCGTTAAATTTGCAGAACGACTCCCAAACTAATTCAAATGAAAGATTTAGCTTCAAAAACAACGGCCATTGCGGCATTGGCTTTATTGGCATTGCTGCCCGCTTGCAAGCGTAACGAAGACGTAAAAGCACTCGACACCGACGTGGCCATCAACGAGTGGATTACCGACCAAATGCGGACTTGGTATTATTGGAACGATAAAATACCCGCCACTCCCAATACCAACCAAACCCCCGACAAGTTTTTTGAAAGTTTAATTTATAGATTTGATGCCACGCTCCGTCCCGACGGCGACCGCTTTTCGTGGATACAGACCAACGCCGACGAGCTGCAGGCCAGTTTGGCAGGTGAGCGCAAAACTACGGGAGCCGAGATTCTGGGCTACCGCAGCAAAACCGATAACACCCAAATTGGCGGTGGGCGTGTTCATTATGTATTGCCCAATAGCCCCGCCGCCCGCGCTGGACTCAAACGCGGCGACTTGTTTGCAAAGTTGATGATAGACGGACAAACCTTAAACGTAGCCAACTACGGCACACTCTTGAGCAGCGGCACTAACTACGTTTTTACAATGGCCAAGTACGAAAACGGCGACTTTGTAGCCACCACCGAAACCAAATCGGCTACTGCCCAAAATATTCAAGAAGACCCGTTGCACTTGGATTCTGTTTACGTAAAAAACGGCAAAAAAATAGGTTATTTGGTTTACAACCAGTTTGTGTCCACACCCAGTGGCGGCAGTACGCCCACTTTCAACAACAAAATGGACGCTATTTTTGCCAAATTCAAAGCCGCCAATATCAACGAACTGGTGCTGGATTTACGCTACAATCGGGGTGGTAGTTCTACGGCTTCTACCAACTTGGGGAGCTTAATTGCCAAAGGCGTAAACGCACAAAAGGTATTTGTGCGCCGTGAATGGAACAAAACTGTAACACCAGAACTGAAAAAACAATACGGCGAAGGGTTCTTTTTTGATTATTTCTTGGACAAACCCCAAAACGTGGGCGGCAATTTGTCGCGGGTGTATATTCTAACCAGCACCCGCAGTGCGTCGGCCAGTGAACTCATTATCAATGGTTTAAAACCCTACATGGACGTATTTTTGATTGGAGACATAACCGCTGGAAAGAACTCAGGGTCTATTACGCTCCGCGACGACAAAAAACGCCACAATTGGGGCTTGCAGCCCATTGTAGCCAAAAACTTCAACAGCGACGGCAAGTCTGACTTTACGGCGGGTTTCCGTCCTAATGTGTCAGTTGTTGAAACCTTGGCCAATCCGCTTTACGCTTTCGGCGACCTCCGCGACCCGCTTTTGCAAGAAGCCTATTTTCAGATTACGGGTGGGCGCACCGCCCGCCGCGCTGCCACCGAACCCACCGCCGCCGACCAAAGAGAGGTATTCTCAACCATTGACGGCAAAGCAGGTGGCGGCAGTTATTTTATTGAATTGCCGTAGTCAGTGTCTCCTGCCGTAGTCAGTGTCTTCACTGACTACTTCAATACACAAACGTGCCAAACTCGCTCTGAATCGCCTCTGCCGTAGTCAGTGTCTTCACTGACTACTTCAATACACAAACGTGCCAAACTCGCTCTGAATCGTTACTTTTTTGCCTTCGTTTGGCAAGACGTGGCCAATTATTTGTGCTTCAATGCCAAACGATTGGGCAATTTCGATGACACGCGCGGCGTATTGTTGCGGCAAATATACCTCCAAGCGGTGGCCCATGTTGAATACTTTGTACATTTCTTCCCAGCTCGTATCGCTCTCTTGCTGAATCATTTTGAAGAGTGGCGGCAGTTCAAACAAGTTATCTTTGACCACGTGCAGGTTGTCAATAAAATGCAGCACTTTGGTTTGTGCGCCACCGCTGCAATGCACCACGCCGTGAATATGTGGGCGTAGTTCTTCCAAAAAAACTTTGGCCATGGGCGCGTACGTGCGCGTGGGCGAAAGTATGAGCTGCCCCACCGTGAGTGGCGTGCCTTCGGCGGCTTCAGTAAGTTGGCGTGACCCACTGTATATGAGCGAACTGTGAATTTCGGGGTCGTAACTTTCGGGATATTTGGCCGCCAAATACGTGGCCAGTACGTCGTGGCGGGCCGAGGTAAGGCCGTTGCTGCCCATGCCGCCGTTGTAAGTGTTTTCGTAAGTGGCCTGTCCAAAAGAAGCCAAACCCACTATTACGTCGCCCGCTTTGATGTTATCGTTCGAGATAACCTCGGCGCGTTTCATGCGGGCTATGATGGTGGTATTGACGGTAATGGTCCGCACCAAGTCACCCACGTCGGCGGTTTCGCCCCCTGTGCTGTACGCTTCTATACCGTGGCTGCGGAGCATTTCCAATACTTCTTCCGTCCCGTTTATGATTTCGGCAATGACCTCGCCCGGTATTTTGCTTTTGTTGCGGTCTATGCTCGACGACAGCAGCATGGGGCCTGTAGCACCCGCGCAAATGAGGTCGTCGGTGTTCATCACAATCGAGTCTTGCGCCACGCCACGCCACACCGACAGGTCGCCTGTTTCTTTCCAGTACAAATAAGCCAGTGCTGTTTTTGTGCCTGCGCCATCGGCGTGCATAAGGGTACAATAGGCGGGGTCGTTGGCCAAAATATCGGGCACTATTTTACAGAAAGCCTTTGGAAACAGCCCTTTGTCTAATTTCTCAATGGCTTTGTGCACATCTTCTTTGGAGGCCGAAACCCCGCGTTGCATATAACGGTCGGTCATTGGGAGTGGTTTGTAGTTTTAGAATTTCCTGTTGTGTTGTGTGGGGTTAGCCTACCTACACAAACATTGCGATTTGTCCATTATTTGCAGGTGCCATTTCGTTTAGAAAATTGCCCCACAAGTTCAATGTCAAGTTAAGTTTATATTTGTCGTTTAGCTGACTTAATTCTGTTTCTAAATTTTGTTTGTTAATGGTTTTTGCTAATTCTAAAAGGTCAATTCGCATTAACACATCTTTTGTGAAAGTTCTTTTTGCGTCGGTAAAAGTTACTGATTGCAAAAATTGCTTTGTTGTATCTGAATTTAAAAGTATCAAAGCATAGACCGCAAATTCTATTTTGTCGAAACCTATCAAATAGCAAGTGTCGTCAAGCATTACTGGCTTGTTGGCTTGCGGTAAAACCAATGTGAAATGAAATGTTTTATAAAGCCCAGATATGGCAACTTTATAAGGCTTAAACGAATAATCGCCAATGCCAAAAATTGAAAATTGAGGTTTGTTGTTATAAATACTTGATTTCCTTGCATCAAACTTTTCGTGATGCGCTGTCAAGTATTGATATGTTTTAGGGTAATCGTATTTTATGTATTTGGTTTCTTGGCCAACTTTTTTTTGTGTAACAATTGTAAATTTTCTTGTTTGGCTGATGACTGTATTTTTAAGGTCAGAACTTTTAAGAAGACCATAAACTAAGCCATCTTCTAACTCCACTGCTTCATTTAAGCCATTTACATAATGTCCGTTTGCTTTATCTAATTCCATGATACTTGAACAGTCGTGTTTCAAGCCTTGTCGCCAAACAAAAGGACATTCTCCATCAATTTCTTTTGTGTGAATGTACGTATTGATATTTGAAACAAATTTGCGGTCCGGTACGCCGAAGCGGGCGTTCCGAGCGTTTAGCCAACCGAATTTTTGATAGGGTGGGTCGGCGTTCCGATTTTGGTTATTATAAAAATCAAACTCGGTGCAATCAAATTCAGGCGTAGTATTTAATTCACAATAAAATAAAGAGGCTTCAACAGAAACATTAAATTCTTTCTTGCTGTCAATGCAATGCTTTTCGATAGATGCAATGTTGTATTTATTTTTAGTTTGGTCAAATACAATGTTTTTAACAACAGAGTTTTTAACTAACAAAAGTAAATGTCCTTTCATTTTTTGAAAAGTTTGGAGCATTGTAATGGTAATAAATTCCGCAATGTCAAAGTTTCCTTTGCCTGTCATGGCATCTAAACCACTATGATTTTTAAAATTCGTTTTCTTTGGAAGATTTGTAGAACTGAGGCTTCCCAATTTTGAGTTTGTAACCCACGGTGGATTGCCAATTACTAAAATATCTTTCTCTGAAAATTGCTTTTCTATTTGTTTAAAGTCGAAGTCAAAAACATTGCAATGAACAATAGAAATTACAGGTCTTTTCGTTTCGGGATTGTCGAGAAAAAAGTTAACAATACTAAATTTAGTTTCCCATACATACGGTTTGTAAATTTCGATTCCGAATATATTTTGGATGCTCGGGAAATTCTTTAATGAAGCGATGATAAAATTGCCCTTTCCACAAGTTGGCTCAACAATTATTTCGGGTGAAATATTTTTTGAAACTAAATGTAGTATTACTTTATTGGCTAAATCTTCATTGGTTTGAAAGTCGCCATATTCTGCTCTGTCAGGCTCTTCAAATATATTGCAATTGTCAGAAATAACTTCTTTGAGTGTTTCAAAATCGGCATCGTTGTCAAAAAAACATTTGATACCAAAGGCATCAAATAGTTGGCGATTGGCTAATTCAAATGATAAGGTATTTCTTAAATGCTGATTTAAGAAATCCGAAACTTCATGACTAATATCTGCTCCAAATACCTTCATCATTTTGGTTTATTATAACTCACTATTTTTGAAATGCCCGAAATATCGTCAACCAACGCCACAATCCTTTGGTATTGTAATCTCCATTGCAGGGCATTAGAAATAGTCAAATAACCTTGTTTTGGTGGCGTTTGTAAAATTTGTTCAGCTAATTGAGATAGCGTTATTTCGTCTGCTGGAATATTTTTGTCTTGTAGATAAGCAATAATATCAGCTTCATTGGCTTTGTCTTTAACCATTTCTCTCAAACGGAAAGTGGTTGTATAGTCGGCAGTTCGTTCTTTTGAAACAAATGAGCAGTTCACGAAGTTAAGCGTGGCAGTTTTTGTTTTTTCATCATCTGTTTTGTCATAAACGAAAACAAGCAAGTTATAACCTAATCCAAATATTTTCTGTTTTGCATCTTTAAAAGGGCAAGAAGATTGAGGTTGTTTTATTGAAGTTACTTTGATGTCAGTTAAAATGTCTTCTGAGGGCAAATCAACGCCACTTGCCGATGAACCAATTGTAACTTCGTATTTATGGTGTAAATGCTTTTGAAATTTCTGTTCGATTAACGTGCCAACAGCTTTGCCGTCGGTAACGCCAAAAAGTTCTTTATGCTGAAATTTTGATTGTACAACACAAAAAAATTGGGCTTCTTCAATGAGTTTGGGTATGGTAAGTTTTTCTTTCATTTCCGTGTTGTTCTCTCCCATCAATAAGTCAATCCAATTTGAGCACGAACATTGTCTAATAGCGTCATTAAATTGAGGCTGTCGGTCAGCGTCCAAACGGGGCTTTCGGTTAAGCCTTGTTGCAAACATTCGCCCACGTGAATAGCCTCGTAGTCGTAGCCAAAAGTAGGGCGGTCGAAATCAAAAAACGCGCTCGTGCCGTCGTAGCGTTCGAGGGTTACGCCTTTGCTTTCGTGCCAACGTGAGTGAATTTTGATAAAGCCTTCTTCGCCATACACAAAGCCTTCGCAGGGTGTTTTGGCCATAAAGGTACAATCTAAAAATGCAAAAGTACCGTTGGTGTATTGCATAGTCATGCCCGTAGATTCGTCCACGCCCGTTGGTCCAAAAACCGCCGAAGCCGTAATTTTGGTGGGCATTCCGAGTATTAAATAAGACAAAAACAGCGGATAAATGCCAATATCAAGCAGCGCGCCGCCGCCCAAATCTTTGTTGAAAGTGCGCGACTGTGAGTCGAATGGTGCTTTAAAACCAAAATCGGCTTTCACGCCCACGAGTTTGCCAATGGCTCCTGTTTCGACGAGTTCGCGGGTTTTTAGAACAGTAGGCATAAACCGCGACCAGAGGGCTTCCATCAAAAACACATTTTTGGCTTTGGCCAGTGTTACCATTTCTTGTACCTGCGGCAGGTTCATGGCAAAGGGTTTTTCGCACAGCACGGCAATGCCCGCGTTGAGGCACATCAACGTTTGCTCGTGGTGGCCTGTGTGCGGCGAAGCAATATAAACCGCGTCTAAATCGGGACAACTGAGCAACTCTTCGTAGCTGCCAAAAGCGTGCGGCGCGTTGTATTCTGCCGCAAAAACTTGCGCCCGCGCCAGGTTGCGTGAGGCCACCGCCAACAATTTAGCCCCTGGAATGCATTTTAAATCTTGCGCAAACTTGTGCGCAATGCGCCCAGGTGCCATAATTCCCCAATTAATAGTGCCGTTTTTCATGCGTCTTTTTGCTCAATATATTTTTCAAATGGTTTGACAAACTTGGTTATCATATCGTTGGCGCGTTTTTTGGCCTGGGTTACAAAATGTTTGAGATAGCGTTTTGCCCACTCTTCCATGTTACCTTCAAAGGTTTGTTCTAAATCGCAGACATGAAACTGTATTTGCATAGCCGCCGCCCAATTGATGTACAAACTCATCGGATTTGACTTGTATAAACTTACAAAATGGGCATCTTTACAAACCAATCTGTCGTTGCTTAACTCCCAGTCTATTTCAAAATAGTTGATTGTAAAATTATCAAACTCTTTATTATCAAGCATTTTAGCACAAACTTGAGCCAATTTATAGGCCGAAATAATATTGGGTGGCTGGGCTGATTTTGATAAGTTTCTGGTTTTAATGTCAATGATTTCGTAAAAGTCATCTTTTACTACCAAAATATCTGCCGTGTCATTTTGTTTTTCGTCAAAAGGATTTTCAATACTCCATTTATCAGTTGCATTCTTGCCACGGCTCAATAAAAACAATACCGTTGGAGAATTGAACAGCGCTTGTCTTGCCCCATGTCCGATAATTTCAGGATTATTGCTGTACAAATCATTCAAATATTCGTATTGCCTAAAAGTATGAGCGGGAAGCTGCTTTTTCATTTCGCTGTAAACGTGTTTATCGAAAGGTTCGCCTGCTGCGTGCCCCGAAAGCGTTCCTGAGAGTGGTTTGGTTACCGAAGTTCCTTTCAGTTTCTCAATCAATTCTGTGTAGTTCACGTTCATGACGCTATTTCAAAAGCTCATTAAAAGATTGATTAATTTGTGCAAGCACCTGTTCATCTTGTTTTACCACATATTTTTGAGTTAAACCGGTGATTGAATTGTGCAATGAAACCTCGTTTTTATTATTCCAATCAATCAATTTAAAGGGAATACTGGCAATCGGTTTTTCCGAAAACTCTACAATGTTACCCTTTATAATTCCATTACATTTGAGCCAATCAAAGATAATTGGGTTGTTAAGATAAGCTACGATGTATTCAATACTTTCTTTAGTATTGGGCTTTTTGAAAATAGCCGTAACATCTTGCGTTGGGAAAACGCCTTCTTGCACCAAGGCAAAGCGAAAGTGGGCTTTTCGACCAGTATCTCGGTATGAAATGCGCTCTTTACAAGGTACAAAAATGCGTTTTTCTTGCTTTTTAAATAGGTTAAAGTTTCTCAAAAACACCCATTCCCAGTAATTTATTTTCTTGTTGTACTGGTATCTATTTCCCAAATCTTCTTTGTATTTCTCAAAATGTTGGTAAAAATTAGGGTATTTTTTCTCAAAATCGGACTCTTCTAAGCCTTCTTTTATGAAAATATATTTGGTGGTTTTTTCTGCAAAAAATGGCTTTAAGTCTTTGGCTTTTACCACGCTCAAAGTTGCATTTTGCTCTATTTCATTCAATGTATGGCCATTAAGCTGAAACGCTTTGTCCAAACCACTTACCAAACCATTGCCAATATCGCAAACATCACCAATCGTATAAAACTGTGCGCCTTTATCAGGACTATCGAAAAGGTTTAAAACGGTATCCTGTTTCTTTTTGAGACAGTTGTTTTCCAGAATCTTCAATTTTGCCCTGACCTCGTCTGTTTGTAAAAGCCATCTTTCATTGGCCTTAAAATGAGCTACTTGCAGGTATTCTGCGTCGGGCATTTCTTCCCTAAACTTTAATTTATGGAGCGTTTGTGCAGTTAGTTTTTGGCTGGCATAAAACTTGGCCACTTTTATTTTGCTTGTTTTTGGGCGACTCTTTACAAACTTAAAAATTACGATTGACACCGTAACTTTCTCAAAAATAGGTGTTTCGTTGAAGTGATAAATTTCTTCAAAATGGCCATTTGTAGCCATATAATTTCGCAAAGAAATAGAGTGAGTCGTGTTCATCCAGTATTCGGGACAAATAAAAATGAGTTGCCCGTTTTCGTTCAGAAGCGTGATAGATTTGAGGATAAAAATGTACAGATAGTCGCACAAAGAGTTGAAGTATTGATTCCAAAGGGCACTTGTGGCCAGCTCTTGCTTCAAATGCTTTTCTAAGTTTTTCCAGCGGATATAGGGCGGGTTGCCGATGATGAGGTCGAAAGTTGTCTCAATTTGGGCCATAACAAAACTTTCGTATCTTACTTCTGTAAACTCTTGGGCTAAATCTTCGTCAATTTCGTAGGCGGTTAAATCATTGAAATCTTTTTGTCGGAGTAATTTTAGAAAAATGCCTTCTCCGCAAGCAGGTTCTAAAATTTTTGATTGGGCAGAAATATCAGCCATTTCAATCATAAAATTAGCCACTACTTCTGGTGTAAAGTATTGCCCAAATTTGTTTTTGGCACTATTTTTTGCGGCGACTTCCATTCAAAATTGGCTAATAAACACTAATCTGCTTTTGCGGCTTCTTGGGGCGAGGCAATGAGCGAAATACCGCTGGGTTGAATCAAAATTTTGCGCTCACGGTAGAGCGTGCCAATGGCTTTCTTAAAATTTTTCTTGCTCATCTCAAATTGGGCATAAATGACGGCAGGTTCGCTGTGGTCGCCGATGGGCAAAAAACCACCATTGGCCACCAACTGCGCCAGCACTTTTTCGGTAGCCGATTCTACCACGGCCAAATAACCTTGCCGTTGCAGCACCACGTCAATGGTCAAATCTTCGCGGATATTTTTGATGTAGGCCGTTAGTCGGTCGCCAATTTTAAGGGGCTGAAAAATCTCATTATTGTAAACCAAGCCACGGTATAAGTCGTTGATAATGACGTTGAAACCCAAGTCGCTGCGCTCATAGACGAGTATTTCAACCTCTTGCATTACCTCCAAGTCAATGTCGTCGAACTCCAAATAGCGGTTTACTTTGCACGAGCCAATGAGGCGGTCGGTGGTGGGGTCGAGCACACAAAAAACGGTTGTCCATTGGCCTTCGTCGAGCGGGGTATTTTGCTCTCGAAACGGCACCAAAAGGTCTTTTTCGAGGCCCCAATCCAAAAATGCGCCGTAGCTGCTCACCGACTTGACGCATAAATACGCAAACTGATTGCGCTCCACCAGCGGCACTAAGTTGGTCGCAATGACGCGGTCTTCGGAGTCTTTATAGACAAACACCTCTACGGTGTCGCCCTCGTGCAAGTCTTTGACGGAGAAGTATTTGAAGGGCAGCAGCACGTCGTTGCCTTCGTCGTCGCCCAAAAACATACCCACGCTCGTGATGCGCAAGGCTGTTAGCTTATTTTTTGTTCCTATTTCTATCATTTACCCATTTTTTTTAACCCCCAAACTGCGCAAAAAACCAAACGAACCAACTGCTGATTACTGAAATTTAAAATTGAATTGTACCCAAAGTAAACACTTCGTTTGCTAACAACCAAAGCGAAGATACGAGTAAATCATCGTAAAGGTCTATGATTTTGTACATTACGTCGCTTAGATAGTTCTAAAAATTGCAAAAATCAGTAACTTTCGTCTGTGTTTTTGATACCTACATTGCCCATGACCGCATTGCTACGAACTACGATTTGCTGTTTTTTTGTTTTTTTTTCTGCTCTCCGTGTTTTTGCCCAAACTGAGAACGAAATGAAATACCGCCTCCACATCAAAAAAGTGGTAGGAAAAATAATCCTTGATGGCTTGCTTGATGAAACCGACTGGCAAACTGCCGAAGCGACTATGCCTTTTCGGCAGCAATTTCCGTACGATACGGCCGTGGCGGTGCAGCAAACCCAAACCCGACTTACCTTTGACAATGAGGCCATTTACATCAGCCACGTGGTGTACCAGCCGCGCCAATACGCCGTGCAGTCGTTGCGCCGCGATTTTCCCCACGGCGGAGGTACCGATTTGATTTTGGTTAATTTTGATACTTTCAAAGACAAACAAAATGCTTTTCACTTTGCCGTAAATCCCTATGGCGTAGTGCGCGAAGGCTTGGTAACGCGCGGCGACCAAGTGTCGAACGACTGGGACAATAAATGGGAAAGCCGCGTCCGCAATTACGACGACCGTTGGGTGGTAGAAGCCCGAATCCCGTTCAAAACCCTGCGCTACAAAGTATCGGCGGGGACAAACGAATGGAACATTAATTTTTTTCGCAATAACTTGAGCATCAATGAACGCTCCTGCTGGGCGCAAGTGCCGCGAGGTTTTACGGGCAACAGCATCGCTTTTTCGGGAACACTCATTTGGGACACGCCGCCGCCCGCACCTGGCGTAAACATTTCGTTGATTCCTTACTTGACGGCGGGAGGTAGCGCCGATTACGAAAAAAACCGCCCGTGGAGCATGACGCGCGGCATAGGCGGCGATGCCAAAGTGGCCATTACACCCGCCATGAATTTAGACCTAACTTTTAACCCAGATTTTGCCCAAGTAGATGTAGATCAGCAAATTACCAACCTAAGTCGCTTTGAGTTATTTTTCCCAGAGCGGCGGCAGTTTTTTTTAGAAAACAACGATTTGTTTGGCAGCTTTGGCACGGGCCGCATGAATCCGTTTTTTACGCGGCGCATCGGCATTGGCCGCGACACCGTGAGCGGCGAAAGCACTACTGTTCCTATTTTGGCAGGCGCCCGCATGAGTGGCAAAATAGACAACAACTGGCGACTCGGCTTGCTCCTGATGCAAACTGACCGCAAAGAAAATGTGGCCGTAGCGGCCAATTACGCCGTTTTGGCTTTGCAACGCAAGGTATTTACCCGCTCGGCGGTGTCATTTATTTTTACCAACAAACACAATTTTTTTGAGGCCAACGACCGCCGAAACACCGACGTTTTTAACCGAGTAGCGGGACTCGAATATAACGCTGCTTCGGCAAATGGACGCTGGAACAACAAGTTTTTTTACCACCGCGTGTTTTCGCCCGCTCCCCGTAGTGAGCCTTATGCCACGGGTATGCTGCTCAATTATGGCTCTTCCAAACTGTCGGCCGAACTGATGATTACCCGCCAGGGTGCAAACTACCGCCCCGACGTAGGCTTTGTGCAGCGCATTGGGCAAGGGCTTTGGCGCACGCCCGCCAGTGCCGAATATGCGTGGTTCCCTGCCAATCCGCGCGTCAATCGCATCATCAATAGCTGGGGTTTGGGCATAGACATTGATTTTACAATTCGGGCCAACGACAACAAAACCCTCGACTGGGATTTTACGCCCGTTATTGGTTTTGTGCGGTTTCGCAACAATGCCATGCTACGTATTTCGCCGCTGCGCTACGATTATACCTACTTATTTTCCAATTTTGACCCTACCAATACGGGCGGTAAAGCCCTTGCGGCGGGAACCGATTATACCTACCGCACCACCCGCTTTATGTTTATGGACAACCACGCCAAGCGTTTTTACGTGGACTTGCAGGGGCAAATTGGCCAATATTTCAACGGCAACATTGTTTCGTTAACGCCCACAGTGGTTTATCGCTACCAGCCTTATGGGCTGTTTTCGCTCATTACTACCTACAACCGCATTCGCTTGCCAGAAGGCTACAACAGCACCAATTTATTGCTCATTACACCCCGTATAGATTTAACTTTTAGCAAGAGCCTTTTCTTTACGTCGCAACTTCAATACAACAATCAAATCAACAACGTAAACCTTTATACGCGCCTGCAATGGCGGTTTAAGCCCGTCAGCGATTTGTTTATTGTCTATACCGACAATTACTTTGCCCAAGAATCATGGACTGCCGAAAACCGTTATTTTGCGCCTTTTCAATCCAAAAACCGCGCTTTGATTCTGAAACTAACCTACTGGCTCAATGTGTAGGGGTGAAAGGTGAAAGGGCAAAGGTGAAAGGGCAAAAGGGAAAGGTCAGTACGGGGCTGCGTGGTCAAGGTCTAATCCCTATTACCCAATCTCAATTGGCTAATGCCTAATCCCTACTGGCCAATTCCTATTACCCAATCCCTACTGGCTAATTCCTATTGCCTAATCCCCAAGTAAATGAACTAAACTGAGGCGCAAATTGTCTTTCAATGGAGTTTGTAATTTAAAGTTGTCAAAAATAAAATATAAACTCGATAGATTATAAATATTTTTTGAACTAAAAAAACAACGCAATTATTATGTCACTCCGATTAGGCGATTTAGCTCCCAATTTTGAGGCCGATACGACTCAAGGCCGCATCAATTTTTACGATTGGCTGGGCGACTCCTGGGCCATGTTGTTCTCGCACCCCGCCGATTTTACGCCCGTTTGTACGACAGAACTCGGCAAAACTGCGTTGCTCAAAGGCGACTTTGCCAAACGCAACGTAAAAGTAATAGCCGTCAGCGTGGACGACTTGGAGTCGCACAACCGCTGGGTGCCCGACATCAACGAAGTAAACAACGTGGAAATGAATTTTCCGATTATTGCCGACAGCGACCGCAACGTGGCCACGCTCTACGACATGATTCACCCCAATGCCAGCGAAAAAACCACCGTTCGGTCGGTTTTTGTGATTGGACCCGACAAAAAAATCAAGCTCACGCTGACGTATCCTGCTTCAACAGGACGTAATTTCTTGGAACTGCTCCGCGTTATTGACTCCCTGCAACTCACCGCCAACTACCAAGTAGCCACTCCCGCCGACTGGCAAGACGGCGACGACGTGATTGTGGTTCCTGCCGTTTCGACGGCCGATGCCGAAGTGAAGTTTCCAAAAGGGCTCAATATTGTGAAGCCTTATTTGCGCTACACGCCGCAGCCCAACAAGTAGGTTTATTTCTAACTTTCGCGGGGCCGCCCGTGCGGAAAGTTTCTTTTCAAAGATTTGAAACTTTCCGAAAGTTCCTACTTTTGTGTTTTGTTAAAAAAACACGCTCACTATGCAACAATACCACGACCTGCTGCGGCATATTTTAGAAAACGGTGCAAAAAAAACCGACCGAACGGGTACGGGCACCATCAGTGTTTTTGGCTACCAAATGCGCTTTGATTTGCAGGCGGGCTTTCCGTTGCTCACTACCAAAAAAGTACACACCAAGTCTATTATTCACGAATTGTTGTGGTTTTTGAAGGGCGATACCAACATTAAGTACCTAACAGACAACGGGGTAAGCATCTGGAACGAATGGGCCGATGCAGCAGGGAACCTCGGACCAGTGTATGGCAAGCAGTGGCGCAGTTGGGAAACCCCCGACGGGCGCAGCATTGACCAATTTCAGGAAGTGTTGAAGCAACTCAAAACCCAGCCCGACTCGCGCCGCATCATGGTATCGGCTTGGAATCCTGCCGATATTGGTAAAATGAAACTGCCGCCTTGCCACGCGCTTTTTCAGTTTTATGTGGCGCCACCCACCGCCGAAGGCCAAAAAAGTAAGCTATCGTGCCAGTTGTACCAGCGCAGCGCCGACGTGTTTTTGGGCGTGCCTTTCAACATGGCCAGCTACGCACTTTTGACCATGATGGTGGCCCAAGAATGTGGTTTTGATTACGGCGATTTTGTGTGGACAGGCGGCGATACGCACCTCTATATCAATCATTTAGAGCAAGTTCAGTTGCAACTTGAACGCACCATTCGCCCGTTGCCAGCCATGCTGCTCAACCCCAATGTACAATCGGTTTTTGATTTCAAATACGAAGATTTTACACTCCAAAACTACGACCCCTGGCCTGCCATCAAAGCACCCGTAGCGGTATAGTTTGGTTTATACGTTTTTAACGTAACTGCCCAGCCATTTGATGCAATTTTGGTATTTCTTAAAAACCTTCTGTACGTTTGGGTCTTCAAAATAGCCTTCTAATTCAATAAAAAACCAGAAGTTAAAATCTTCGCTTCCTTTGTAGGGGCGACTTTCAATTTTGGTGAGGTTAATGTTGTTGCGCTTAAAATCTTGCAAGAAAGCGGCCAAAATTCCTGGCTTGTCAGTGTCGGGCAGGCGGGCTATGATGGTGGTTTTGTCTTGTCCGCAGGGCTGATTTACAAAATTTTTAGCCAAAATAAAGAAGCGCGTGCGGTTGTTGCTGTTGTCTTCGATGTTGTCGAAAAGTACGGGTAACCCAAACAGTTTGGCCGCAATAACCGAGCAAATCGCTGCACTTTCGGGGTCTTCGGCGGCGAGTTTGGCCGCTTTTGAGGTGGATTCTACCTGTATTTCTTCGGCGTTCGACTGTTCAAAATATTTATTCAAAAACCCTCTACATTGCCTAAAAGCGATGTCTTTGCTGTAAATGCGCTTAATTTTGGCGGGCGTTTCGGCTTCGGTAGCCAACGCAAAATGAACTGGTATTTTGAGTTCGGCGGCAATGTTTACGCTTGTTTCATTGAGCAAATCAACGGTTTCATAAACAATGCCTTCTTGGTTGTTTTCGATGGGAATAACGCCGTATTTGGCCCGGCCCGTATCCACCGACTCAAAAACTGACTTGATGGTGGGCAGGGTCATGTATTCGCTCATTGCCCCAAAACGGCTCTCGGCAGCTTGGTGCGTAAAACTGCCTTCTGGCCCCAAATAAGCAATACGTTCGGGAAGCTCAATGTTGCGGGCAGCGGCAAATATCTCCAAAAATATGGCCTCAATAGCTGCGGGTGGCAACGGTCCGTGGTTGTGAGCAGTTATGCGGTCTAAAATCTGTTTTTCGCGTTCAGGCCGATAAATCACCGATTTGGTGGCCCTTTTTAGTTCGCCCACTTTTTGCACCCACTCCATTCGGTCGTTTAAGAGTACAATAAGCTGGTCGTCGAGCGCGTCTATGTGCTGGCGTATTTCGTCTAAGGTCATGATATTACTAAATTAAGCATATTCGTACTCAAATTTTGAGGTTTGAATAGCTGATTTAGAGGCGTTTAGGACTTCAATACCGACCAATTTTCCATCTGATGAATAGTCCAAAATAACGCCTTTTTTATCCTCATCTGATTCTTGTATCTCTATGTTACTCAACTGAATATACAAAATATCGGTTTCTTTATCGTATTTTATTTTCATTTGTATTTCTCAAATTTAGAAGTTCGATAAACTGTCTTGACTAAATTAGGATTTTTCTCTGTATTCACAAAAACCCGTACCAAATATTCCTAATTTTCACCAAATAGTACTGTTTTCTGGTAAATTAATTGCCCCGAATCTTCTGTTTCTATTTTATCAGGATTTTAAGACCTCGAAAACAATTTTTTCAGAAACGCCTCTTCGTTCCATTTGCTCTTGGGCGTGTGCTGACAATTCAAAGCCTGTCATCAGTTTTCCTCGCCTTCGGGTGCAGGTGGAATGTCTATTCCTGCAAAAAGTGCGTCCATTTTGGCGGCATACTCGGCGGTGTCGTCCAAATAAAAGTTTAAATCGGGCACAATTCGCAGTTGATGACGCACTCTGTTTCCCAATTCTTGCCGAATAGACTTGCCGCGTTCTCGAATGGCATCAAGCAGCATTTCTTTATTTTTGTTGAGCAAAAAACTCAAATATACCCGCGCCAAGCTCAAATCGGGCGAGACCCGCACGATGGTAACGGTGATGAAGGCATTATCAAACCAACTCCGTCCTTCTTTTTGAAAAATATCACTCAGGTCTTTTTGCAACTGTCGTGCTACTTTTTGTTGTCTTTTCGATTCCATTTTTCTTAAATTATGGGGGCAAAGTTACGACAATTATGCGGTTTTTTACGCAACAAAAAAGCGAGCCATGCAGCTCGCTTTTTTGTTTTCTATCAGTATTTTAAATGCGTTTATTTCAACGTACCGCGCAATGCCCGTGGAATTTCGACGGTAGCGATGGGTAACGAAGCGTTGTTTAAAATGGTAAAACCTTCTACTTTAAGGCTACCAACTTTTACCGATTTACCGAGGTCCAAGTCGCCGACGGGTACGTCCACGAAATCTGGAATACTCGATGCCACACCCTGTACTTTGATGCGGTTTATTTTTTGAACCAATTTACCACCTTTGGTTACGCCCACGGCAGTACCTATAAAACGAACGGGAACGTCAATTTTAATGAGTTTGTCGGGAGTAATTTCCAAAAAGTCAGCGTGCAAAATTATGTCGCTAACTGGGTGATACTGAATATCTTGCAATGTACCAAGACGCGTTTCACCTTCAATATTCAACGTTACTTCATACACGTTGGGCGTAAACAGCAAGTCGCGGAATAGGTACATGTGGGCTGAGAAATGAATTTGCTCGCCGTTTCCGTACAATACGCAAGGTACCATGGCCTGCTCGCGCAGTGCCTTCGCATCTTTCTTGCCGAGATTCGCTCTTTTATACCCTACAATCTCTGTTTTTTTCATGATATTTAGCCCCCTAACCCCCGATGGGGGGACTTGTTTTTAGTTGTGTACGTACCAATGGGAGTTGAACAAGGTACGTTTTTTGAAATGTAGAAAAATATTTTCTACGGATTTATAAAAAGTGAACTGATAGACTCGTGATCGCGGATACGACCGATGGCTTTGGCAAATAGCTCAGACACCGACAATACCCTTATTTTTTCGTTTTCTTGGCGCAGCGGAATCGTGTCGGTTACAATCAATTCTTCCAACACCGAGCCGCTGATGCGTTCGTGCGCGTTGCCCGACATAACGGGGTGCGTACAAATGGCCCGCACCGATTTTGCTCCTTTACTCAACACCAACTCGGCGGCTTTGCAAATGGTGCCGCCCGTGTCAATCAAATCGTCAATAAAAACTACGTTGGCATCTTTTACGTCGCCAATTACCTGCATCGAAGCCACCTCGTTGGCGCGTTTGCGGTATTTGTCGCACAGCACAATGTCGGCATTAAAAAACTTGGCAAAATTGCGGGCCCGTGCCGCGCCGCCCACGTCGGGCGATGCCACCACCAAGTTGTCCAAATGAAGACTTTTGATGTACGGCACAAATACACTCGTACCTTCCAAATGCACCATCGGAATATCAAAAAAACCTTGAATAGCTCCCGAGTGCAAGTCGAGTGTCATAATTTGGTCAGCTCCTGCGGCCGTAATTAAATTGGCTACCAACTTGGCCGCAATGGCTACCCGTGGCTTGTCCTTTCGGTCTTGGCGGGCGTACCCAAAATAAGGTAAAACGGCCGTTATTTCGTTGGCCGAAGCTCTTTTGGCCGCGTCAATCATCAGGAGTAGTTCCATGAAATTGTCGGACGAACCAAACGTTGATTGAATCAAATACAAATCACAGCCGCGCAATGATTCCTCAAAACTGGGCGAAAGTTCACTGTCGCTAAAACGCCGTAAATTATAGCCACCCAAATCGCGTCCGTAATGACGCGCAATTTTGGCGGCGAGATAATTGGACTGTTCGCCCGAGAATATTTTGATGGGATTGTACGAGGCCATGCCTTGAAAAAATTTGCGCAAAGGTACGAAAAACCTTTCACATAAACGACCCTGAGGAGGAGTTATGAGTTGTGAGTTATGGCTTTCGCAATTAATTGCCTCATTATCAGCGGCTTTAATTTTTCATAATCAAGTGGTTACAACCGCCAATTGGGTTTTAGGGTGCGGCGTATTGTCCATATCGCCAGCCAAGCTGCTCCGCTGCCAATGAGTGCGCCCGCCAGTACATCAAATGGATAATGCACGCCTACGTAAATGCGACTGTACGAAACCAGCACGGCCCAAGCCACAAAAAACCACCTCAAAGCACTCAATTTTTTACCCAATAGCAACCACAATGCCACCGCCAAGCCAACGCTATTGGCCGCGTGCGACGATGCAAAGCCGTACTGCCCGCCACAACTTTCGACCACCAAATGCACTTTGCCTTGCAAATAAGTTACGTAGCAAGGGCGCAAGCGCGCTACCCAGGGTTTGAGCAAGCCAGAGGTCGTTTGGTCGGCTATCAAAATGGTGAGTAGTAGGGCTGCGATTGTACCAACGGCACGTTGTCGGTATTGCCAAACCAACCACAGCAACAGCAGCGCGTACAACGGAATCCAAGTGTTGCGTTGCGTTGCCCAATACATGAGGGCATCGGCCCAGGGCGCTTGTTGGCCATTCAAAAATAAAAACAGCCGCGTATCTATTTCTTGGATTTGGTGTAACATGATTGAGCGAAAAAGAGAAATTCTTATTGTGGTGTTGTTGTTATTCGCAGCGTGCCATCGGCTTGATAGACAATCTTTTCGTCGCCGAGCAAATCGCGCAAGGCTTCAATGGTAGCCGTTTCGTTTTTGATGCCAAACGTGCTGATGAGTGCCTGCGGCGTGAGTTGGCTCATGGCCAATAGCCGTAAAATCTCAATGCAAATTTTGCTGGTTTCGGGCGTGGTAGATTGCTTTTTTTTTGCCAAACAATTATCGCAAACGCCACATTCCAAATCTGACACTTCACCAAAATAATGCAGCAAAAGTTGAGTGCGGCAGCGGTTGCGGTGTTGCACATAATGCGCTACTGCTTCGATGCGCTGCTGGTCAGTTTTTTGTTTTTCTTCGACACTCAACCCATTGATAGGCAGCATATTGGCGTCGTATCGGGGCGTTAAAAAAGTAAGCTGCGGCTTGTCTTTTTGTTTTTCGTAAATCAGCACACCTGCCATTTGCAAGCCTTGCAGCAGTTTGATTACTTCGTTTTCGGAAGCGTAGTGTTTTTGCCCAATGGCCGCTTCCGAGATGCTCACAAATTGCATAAACGCCTCGCCACCGTACAAGCGCAACAACAGCTTAATAAAGGTATCGTATTCGGGTTTGCGCAGTTGCAGGTCGTAGAGTTCGCGGTTGTCGGCGGTTATAAAAATTTTGGACGGACTGTGGTAATTTTCGCTCAGTTGCAAAAAACCGCCATCTTCGAGGAGTTTGAGCGCGAAATAAGTTTCAGAAACGGGCAAATTGAACGTACTCGTAAACAAAGCCGCGTCGTAGTCAAAACTGGCCATTTCGCCGCCGCCCACGGGCACTTGCAGGTAGTTGGCCAGGGCCTGATAGACCCGCCGCACCAGTTCGAGGGGCGGGTATTTTTGGGTTACGTTTTTTTGTAATTGGTCCAAGTCGCGTTGCGAATACAAGCCCACGGCGTAAGCTTTGAGGCCGTCGCGCCCCGCGCGGCCTGCTTCTTGGTAGTAGGCTTCGAGGCTGTCGGGCAGGTCTATGTGCACCACCGCCCGCACGTCGGGCTTGTCAATGCCCATACCAAAAGCGTTGGTGGCTACCATTACCCGCGTTTTATTGCGTATCCAAGCCTCCTGTTTTTGGTTTCGTTCTTTGAGCAGCAGCCCCGCGTGGTAAAACTCCGCCCTAATGCCGTGCCTGTTGAGCCAATCGGCTACTTCTTTGGTACGCCGCCGATTGCGCACATACACCAACGCCGAACCAGGCACATTTTGCAATATTTTTAGTAATCTCGCGTCTTTATTTTCTTCGTAAAAACAAGAATAAGAGAGGTTTGCCCGCGCAAAAGTAGCCTGAAAAACAGCGGGGTCTTTCATTTCCAACTGTTGTACAATATCAACTTTGACGGCATCGGTAGCCGAGGCCGTGAGTGCCACCACAGGCACAGCAGGAATAAGCTGCCGAAAGGCCGCAATTTGCAGGTAAGACGGCCTGAAATCGTTGCCCCATTGCGAAATACAGTGCGCCTCATCAACGGCCAATAGGCAGATTTTCATGTTTTTGACCCGCGCCAAAAACAAGTCTGTTTTGAGCCGTTCGGGCGACACGTACAAGAAGCGCGTCTGGCCGTGAATGCAGTTGTCGAGGGCAATGTCTATTTCGTGGTAGTTCATGCCCGCGTAGATGGCCGCCGCCGCCACGCCGCGCCGTTTGAGTTGCTCTACTTGGTCTTTCATGAGCGCAATGAGCGGCGTAACTACCACGCACACACCCGTTTGTGCCAGCACGGGTACCTGAAAACAAATGGATTTTCCACCGCCTGTTGGCAGCAACGCGAGCGTGTCGCGGCCTGCCAGCACAGCCTCAATAATATCTTGCTGCAAGGGCCGAAACGCATCGTAACCCCAATATTGTTTTAAAATTTCCTGAATCACTTCCGCTACCGTTTTGCGTCGCAATTTCCTCAAAATACGGCTTAAGTAATAAAAAATGAAAAATGAAAAATGAAAAATTACGTAACTCGCTGACCATCAATTGATTTTAAAATACGACAAATCGTAAAATCTTAGATTCAATTAATAAATGCAACTTTTAGGCAGGTCAAAAACAACATACTTTTAAGGAGAAAGAGGTAGCACTGCTTCCCTTTTTGGTTTTAAATGAGTATCTTGCTCTCCGTATAAAAAAAGCAAAAATGAGCATGCCATCGTAGGTTAAAATTGAGTTATTGTTGTGAATTTTAAAACAAATTTATCCGAAAGTACGTTTTTTGAAGAGCAATTTAAATCCACTTTTGCCATGAAAAAATTAATCTTATTTGCATTTTTGTTAGTTTCCGTTGCTTCTTGCAAGCCAAAAGATGTAGCTCCGAGTGTTCCCGAGCAAATTGAGCAATTTATAAGTAATCGGAGGATAACACGGGTAATTGCCGCAGAGACTTTGAACGATTTTTTTATTTTAGTTCGGCAAGACAAACTTGGTACATCATTCAAAATTGACGAGAATTTTATTGTCATTGACGGCGTTACGTGGAATCTCAACCACGTAAAAAGTTACCAAGTTGTTGAAATCTCAGGCAATAATTTTGTTTTGTGGTTAAAAATTAGGCATCTTTCATATTGCTTCCAAAGTAGTTGACAGTTTTTGAGAAATTAGTCCACAAGCATATTGCCCACTAAACATGTAGTCGGAAAAA
>REAB01000088.1 GCA_004293645.1 Cytophagia bacterium
TACTAATTTTTCCGACTACATGTTTAGTGGGCAATATGCTTGTGGACTAATTTCTCAAAAACTGTCAACTACTTTGGAAGCAATATGAAAGATGCCAAAGAAAGTTTGATGAAGAATCAGTTTTTGAATGATTAGGGTGCTGAGAACGAAAGTACCACACAAATCTGTCTTCCAAATTTTCTAAATTTTCCAGCGCATTGTCATTGCGGTTTTTAGCAGCGGCTACTCGTTTGAGGCCATGCCGTTGCAATTTTAGCAAAATAAAAAGGTAAAAAAACGCAACGGTTTGCTTTTGATTTGAAATGTATCAGAACAATTTCCTTAAATGTGCTGTGCTCTAATCAAATGAAAACCATCATTCCATTGTTTTTACTCCTCTTCACAGTATGGTCGGGAGAATGTCAGGTTGCTAAAAGTCTTACTTCCGAAAAAGGGTTTAAACCTATCTTCGACGGCAAGACCTTGAACGGTTGGGACGGCGACCCTGCTTATTGGCGCGTTGAAAACGGGAATTTAATAGGAGAAATCACGCCCGCAACGCTGCTCAAAACCAATTCTTTTATTGTCTGGACGGGCGGAGAGCCCGCCGATTTTGAATTTAAAGGCGAGTTTTACATCACCGCCGATGGCAACTCAGGTATCAACTACCGCAGCGAACGCCTCACCGACGTGCCATTCGCGCTGCGCGGCTACCAGGCCGACATTGACGGCAAGCACCGCTACACAGGCCAAAACTACGAAGAACGAAAGCGTACTACCCTGGCTTACAGGGGGCAAATTACCCAAACCAAACCCCAAAGCGGCACTTGGACTCCCGAAAATATTCGTGCTAAAACAAAAAGCAACGCTTGGACTGATTTAGAAATAACGGGTTCGTTGGGAAACATTGATTCGCTCAAAACCAAGATCAAAAGCGAAGATTGGAACGAATTTCATTTGGTCATAAAGGGCAATCGCTTGCAGCATTACATCAATGGCGTGCTCATGAGCGACGTTACCGACAATGACACAGCGAATGGCAAACAAAAAGGGTTTTTGGGTATGCAAGTGCACGTAGGCCCGCCCATGCAAGTAAAATATCGAAATCTAAGATTGAAAAATTTGAAAAGGTGAAGGGTGAAAAGGCGAAAGGGTGAAAAGGTAAAGGGGCAACAGATGCTTCCCATGCGCTGAAAATAATACCCAACTCTCAAAACCTTATTTGTCCTCAACTCAACACCCAACCCTCAACAACTCAACCCTCAACAACTCAACAACTCAACCCTCAACAACTCAACAACTCAACCCTCAACAACCCACAACCCACAACCCACGACTCACGACTAAAAATATGAACAAAATCGGATTTAATGTATTGGCTTGGACAGCAGGAATGTCGGAAGACCTACTGCCTATTCTCGACCGCCTCAAAACCATTGGCTACGATGGCGTAGAGTTTTTTGTGGGCGCACCCGAAAGCCCCATTTATCAGCAAGTAGGCAACCATTGCCGCCAGTTAGGTTTAGAAGTTACGACTGTAACGGTGGTAAGTCCAGATGCCAACCCCATCAACGAGTCGGCGGCGGTGCGGGCCAAAGGTTTGGAGCGCATCAAATGGGCCATTGACCGTTCGCAGGAGTTGGGTTCGCAATTGCTTGCCGGGCCTTTTCACTCGGCACACGCCCATTTTGCGGCACACCCCGCCCTCGACGAAGAATATGCCCGCGCTGCCGAAATACTCCACGCCGCTGGCGACTACGCCGCCCAAGCCAACATTTTGCTCACGCCCGAAGCCCTCAACCGCTTTGAGTGCTACCTCTGCAACACCATGCAACAACTGGCGCATTTGATTAAAATGACGGCTCACCCGCACGTGCAGGGCATGTTTGATACGCACCACGCCAACATCGAAGAAAAACGTTACGATACTGCTATTCAGACTATTGCACCGTTTTTGCGCCACGTCCACATCAGCGAAAACGACCGTGGTACGCCTGGCGACGGCCACGTGCCATTCGACGATGCCTTTGCGGGTTTGGCCGCAGTGGGCTACAAAGGTTGGCTTACCATCGAGGCTTTTTCAAGAAATGACCCCGACTTTGCCAATGCCATCAACGTCTGGCGCGAATACAACAACCCGTGGCACATTGCCGAAAACGGGTTGGCTTTTATCAAAGAAATGGGCGCAAAACACGGTCTATGAAAAATAAAACTTAAATAGTTTCTACTGTAAGTAATTGACAGAAAGCGATTTATACAACTACGGGCTACTGACCATGGGCTATTCACAAAACAATGCAGTACAGAAAATTAGGAAAAACAGGGTTTGAAATTTCAGAAATTAGTCCATCAATTGTGGTAAAAACAAAGTGATTTGTGCTTTGAAACGTATATTCTTAAACACCCTTTATGAACCCTGACTGGCAAGATAAAATTGGAAATGTAGCCCAATTGGGTGGCATCGAAACCTCCATTTTGGACAATGGCGCGGGGCGCGGCACACGCATTGCTTGGATAAATACGGGTACGGGGCTACGCTATAAAGTGGTCATTGACCGAGGTATGGACATCATGGAGGCGTTTTTCAACCAACACAGTTTGGCGTGGTTGAGCCACGTCGGCAGCACAGCCCCGCAGCCCATGTCCGACCAAGGCATTGACTGGCTGCGTACTTTTGGCGGCGGACTCATTACCACTTGTGGGCTATCTAATGCAGGTTCGCCGAGTGGTACGCACGGTTTACACGGTAAAATCAGTAACATTCCTGCCGAAATAGAAACCATTGTGCAGCCCGACCCACTCATGGGCAAAATGGATTTTAGCCTAACGGGAATCATGAAAGAAAGCACCGTTTTTGGGCCTTGCTTAGAACTCCGCCGCACTATTTCTGGCACACTCGGCCAAGCCACCATCAAAATCAAAGACGAAGTGAGCAATCGGGGCAATCGGCCTGTGCCATTGATGCTGCTGTATCATATCAATTTTGGCTGGCCGCTTGTGGACGAAGGCGCGGAGATTTTGTGGGAAGGCAACTGGCAGCCGCGTTTTGGCCCAGAAAAAGCCCAGATTTTCAAAAAAGGCAACGACTTCAAAACTTGCCCCGCCCCGCTCGAAGATCACCTCGGTACGGGCGAGGAAGTGGCTTTTATTGACCCTACTGCCGACGAAAATGGCCGCTGTATGTGTGGCATCAACAACGCTAATTTAGGATTGACGGCCAAAGTGTTTTTTCAAAAAAATCAACTGCCCCACCTCACCAATTGGCAGCATTGGGGCAAAAATGAATACGTAACTGGCTTAGAGCCAGGCACTAATCCACCCATTGGCCAAGCCGCCGCCCAAGCCCAAAACCAACTTATTTTCTTAAAACCCAACGAAACCCGTGTTTTTGAATTAGAAATAGTAATAAATTGATGGTGCGAGCCTCTGGCTCGTACCGAGTATTACCATAAAAAATAGGGCTGGAAGCCCAAAAAATAACAAGCACAAGCCAAGAGGCTTGCGCTATCGCTAATAATCCAATAAGTAGTAGTCCACGGTCAATAGTCAATAGAATCGCAAAGTGCTTATTATCAAAGTTTTATACAAAATTGAAACGTCGTTTATTTATACCAAATTACTTAACTCCGTTGGAGACCAAAGTATTTGAATTAGAAATAGCAGTAAATTGATGGTGCGAGTCTCTGGCTCGTACCGAGTATTATCAGGCTTCCAGCCTAAAAAATAGGGCTGGAAGCCAAAAAATAACAAGCACAAGCCAAGAGGCTTGCGCTATCTCGTATTTGATTTAGAAATTGTTATATCGTAAACTCACAAACAAAACATGTCAAACGCCCAAAAAGCATTAGAACAAGGAAAAGGAATTTTAAGATTAGCCCCAACTTGGGTGCCGCGCTCGTTTTGTGTACCAGGCCGCCGCATCAAGCTGCACCCCGACGATTATTATGTGCTGGGTGGCGTGCGGGGTGGCATCGACGAACGCTGGTTGTCTTCTACTACCCCCGCCAAAAATGGCCCGCTCACGGGCGAAAGCGAAGGGTTGAGCAAAATAGTTTATGAAGAAAATGGTCAAACTGAGCAGATTTTGCTCAAAGATGCCATTGACGAACTCAAAAGCGAAATCGTTGGCAGTCGGCTCTGGAATGAGTACCAAAGCTGGCCCATGTACTCCAAGTTTTTTGACAACATGGGGCCATTGCCGCACCACATTCACCACAACGACGAAAAGGCAGCTTTGGTAGGTCAAAATGGAAAGCCAGAGGCGTATTATTTCCCTCCTCAACTCAACAACCACGGCGGCGATTTTCCCTATACTTTCTTCGGAATTACCCCAGGCACCACCAAAGAGCAAATAAAGCAATGCTTGATGGACTTTAACAAAGGCGATAACAAAATTACCAATTTTTCGTCGGCTTATAAATTAGAACCAGGGACAGGCTGGGACGTACCACCAGGTATTTTGCACGCGCCAGGCAGTTTGTGTACCTACGAGCCACAAAAAGCATCTGATATTTTTGCTATGTACCAAAGCCTTGTCAATGAGGCTATTGTGCCAGATGAATTGCTCTGGAACGGTACTCCGCAAGATAAAATAGGCGATTATGACGAGCTGGTTTCGGTGATTGACTGGGATGCCAACGTGGACCCCAATTTTGCGGCTAATCATTTTATGCTGCCCAAGCCTGTGCGTGCGTTGGAAGAAATGCAAGCGCAAGGGTACGTAGAAAACTGGATTTGCTATAAGTCTGCCGCATACAGTGCCAAAGAGTTGACTGTTATGCCTGGAGCTACGGTAACCATCACCGACGCCGCCGCTTATGGCTGTATCGTGATGCAAGGCCACGGCAAAATGGGCGTGTGGGACATCGAAACCCCTGCTTTGATTCGTTATGGACAACTCACTAATGACGAGTTTTTTGTAACCGAAAAAGCCGCCACGGAGGGCGTAACGATTACCAACCCGTCGAGCAATGACCCCATTGTGATACTCAAACATTTTGGGCCCAACAATCCTGATTTGGTACTTTAACCTCTTTAACATTTGTCACCCTGACGACAGGAAGGGTCTCATCCAATGTGTTTTAGACCTCTCCTTTCGTCGAGGTGACAAAGTAAAAAGTCGAGGAGACAAAGCAAAAAGAGCAATACAGTAATATGAAGATAGTTTTTTGAACCAATTTAAAATTCTTAAATCCCTTAATACAATGCCAGAAAATAATTATCCCAAACTCCACAACGCCACTTGGCCAGGCATTGTGGGCAAAGGTCCCGACTCGGAGCCAGCCATTGCACTCGACACCATGCTCGAAATGACCGCCGCCGCCGAAGTGGGCGGCGTGAAGTTCGATGGCGTTGATTTGGGTCTTTTCGACCCGCACTACGACCTCGACACTTCTGACGACGGCATCAAACGACTGGCCGACAAAGTGGCCGCACACGGCCTCGAAATCGGTAGTTTAGTAGCTCCTATCTGGGGCGGGCCTGCCATGGGTAGCGCCGAAGAACGCGCCACGTTTATCGAAATGGTGCGTAAATCGTGCCAAATTGGTCAAAAACTCCGCGAAATAGGCATCAGACCCAACGGTGTGGTGCGCATAGATTCGGCCAGCGGCACGCACGCGTGGGCTGCCGACCCTGCCGCCAACACCAAGCTCATTGCCCAGACCTTTCGGGAAGCCTGCGACGTAGCCGCCGATTTTGGCGAACGCCTGGCCGCCGAAGGTGAAATTTGCTGGGGCGGTATGCACTCTTGGCAATATATGCTCGAAACCCTCGAAGCCGTGGACCGCAAAAACATTGGCTTTCAGGCCGATATGTCGCATACGACGCTCTATTTGCTGGGTTACAACGCTCCCGAACACCGCGTACTGCCCGAAGATTTTAAGTGGGAAGACCGCGCTACATTTTTGGAGGGATTAAAAAAACTGACCGCCGCCCTCCGCCCGTGGACGATAGATTTTCACGTGGCCCAAAACGACGGCACGGTCTTTGGCTCTGGCTCGCACGACAAAACAGGTCGCCACTGCCAAGCCAACGACCCCAACGGCAAACTCGACATTGCCCACGACGCGGGCTTGTGGCTGCGCAACGAAGACGGCGCACTCACCAAAGCGTTTAAGCACATTTGTTGGGACGGCTGCATGTTTCCAAATGCCGTAATGGGCAACCAACAGACCTGGAACGACATCTTGGCAGCCATGATAAAAGTGCGGCGGCAGCACGGCTGGGTAGCCCCCTAACCGCATCGGCGGACCGTCCCCCGATGGGGGAATAGAAGAACGAATTTCAATAAAATAATAGAAAATTAACTAAAAAAACACCCCCTCTGGGGGATCGGGGGCTATGAAAAAACAACTTAGAATCGGATTGATTGGAACGGGTTTTATGGGGAGAACCCACTCCAACGGCTACAATCGCATCAAAAACTTCTTCCCCGAACTCGAATACGAGCCTGTTTTGAAGGTAGTTTGCTCGCGCAATGCCGAAAAAGTGCAGGCTTTTGCCGAACAATGGGGTTACGAATCGTTTGAAACCGACTGGCGCAAAGTCATTGCCCGTGATGACGTGGACGCAATAGACATTTGCACACCCAACGACAGCCACGCCGAAATTTCGCTGGCAGCGGCGGCGGCGGGCAAAATGATTTTGTGCGAAAAACCGCTCTCGCGCACCTTAGCCGAAGGCGAAGAAATGGTCGCTGCCGCTGAAACAGCAAACATAACTACCACAGTTTGGTACAACTACCGCCGCATTCCTGCCGTAACGTTGGCCAAACAAATCATTGATTCGGGCAAATTGGGTAAGATTTACCACTACCGCGCCAATTTCTTGCAAGACTGGACCATCAGCGCCGACCTGCCGCAGGGTGGTACTGGTCTTTGGCGCATGGATGTTGAGGCGGCTGGTTCGGGCGTAACGGGCGACCTGCTGGCGCATTGCATTGATACCGCCATGTGGCTCAACGGGGCCATTGTGGACGTATCGGCCATGACCGAAACCTTTGTCAAAGAACGGTTTCACCAACTTAAAGGCACGGTAGAACCCGTAGGCATTGACGACGCTTGTTTGTTTCATTGCCATTTTGCCAACGGTTCGCTGGGCTTGTTCGAGTCCACCCGCTACGCGCGTGGCCACAAGGCACTTTACACCTTTGAAATCAACGGGGCAGATGCCTCTATTCGCTGGGATTTGCACGACTTAAACCGCCTCGAATACTTCGACCACCGCGACGAAGGCATTGTGCGCGGCTGGCGGTCTATTCACGTTACCGACGGCGACCAACCCTACATGGACAAGTGGTGGGTGCCTGGTTTGGGCATTGGCTACGAGCATAGCTTTGTTCACCAAGCCGCCGATTTTCTAAAAAGTTTGGAAACTGGTACGCCCTGCGGCCCGACATTCAAAGATGCCCTCCAAACCCAAAAAGTATGCGAAGCTGTGATTGCCTCGGCCAATTCGCGGAGTTGGAAAGATACGGGTGCAGAGCAGATGGGGTAAAATAGATTGAGGTGTAATCTGCCAAACAGAGCCAAAATAGCACGGACGAAAATCTGTGCTATTTTGGCTCTGTTTGGTAAAAATTTGTTGGTTATGAAAAATAATTTGATTGTCTTTGTCCAGTTTTGAGCCACTCGTTCGTCATTCGTACAAATTTGTCAAAAAACAATTTATTCACTCAAAACAAGCAAGAAAATGAACAAGTACATGCTCACATTCTGGAACAGCGCAGCGCACGAAGCCGATTTTGCCGAACTATCGCCCGAGGCGATACAAGCAGAAATTATGAAATGGCAAAACTGGATGGGGACAATGGCCGCGCAGGGTAAATTTGTCAGTACTGACGCGCTTATGCCCATTGGTAAAACCGTTTCGACTTCCAAGCACATCATTACCGATGGACCATTTACTGAGGGTAAAGAAATAATCGGTGGCTACGCCATTGTGCAAGCCACCGACCTCGACGATGCGGTGGAGTTGGCAAAAGGTTGCCCCATTTTTGAGACAGAAGGCCGAGTGGAAGTGCGCCAAATTCAAGATTTCGATTAATGGAAAATGTCAATCAACTGGTAGATCATCTTTTTCGGCACGAGTCGGGAAAGATGATTGCCGTTTTGACGCAGCTTTTTGGCTTTCCCAACTACGACACCGCCCGCGACATTGTGCAAGAAACCATGCTGGCGGCTTTGCAGCAGTGGTCGCGGCACGCCGTTCCCGACAACCCCGTAGGTTGGCTCACACATACTGCCAAAAACAAAACCCTCGACCTGCTACGCCGACAAAAAACACTTCGGCAACTCACCCCCGAGCTTACCTACCAACACCAAACCGAAGAAGCGATGCAATCGCAAATAGACGTGCTTTTTTTGGACGACGAAATCCAAGACAGCCAACTGCGTATGATATTTGCTTGTTGCCACGCAGCTTTGCCCGTTGAAGCACAAATAACGCTCATTCTCAGAACGTTGTGCGGCCTCACCATTCCTGAAATTAGCCAAGCATTTTTGTCAAACAACGAAAACATCAACAAGCGACTCTACCGCGCCAAAGAAAAAATCAGAAGCCAAACCATTGCCTTAGAAGTACCAACAGGAAACGAATTGCTCGAACGATTGGAAGCCGTTTTGAAGGCCATTTACTTGCTATTTAATGAGGGTTACTATTCTAAAAACAGCGGTGCTTCCATTCGATATGACCTTTGCGACGAAGCCATGCGGCTTGCTTCTTTATTGACCCAAAATAGCCTCACTAATTTACCAAAAGTAGGTGCGTTGCTCTCCCTAATGTGTTTTCAAGCCTCGCGGTTGGAAGCACGGCAAGACAACGAAAATCAAATTATATTGCTCCAAAACCAAGACCGTAACAAATGGAACACCGCACTCATTCAACGCGGCCAGTACTTTTTGAACACTGCCTCAAAAGGCAATGAGTTGAGCAGCTATCACCTCGAAGCAGCCATTGCGAGCTATCATGCCCAAGCCGAAAGTTTTGAAAAAACCAATTGGCAAGCCATTTTGTCGCTCTATGGTTTGTTAGAACAAGTAGCTCCGAGCGCAGTTGTGTCATTCAACAGAGCCATTGCCACGGGTTTTGCGCAAAGCCCTAAACGTGGCATTGAGGCATTGTTGGCCTTGAAAGGTTTCGATTCCAATCATTATTATCACGTAGCCCTGGGCGATTTTTATACCAAAATGCAAGACTTCAAAACCGCCAAAAATCACTACGAAACTGCCATCAAAAACTGCACCTCCCAAGCCGAACGAAAGTTAATTTGGGACAAAATGGAGGCTGTGAACGGTTGAATTGCATTTTTTTCATAAAACATGGCGCATACTCGGCAGTTAGGCACAATGCAAGGAAACACCTTCAAAGTCAGACATTTCTACTAACAAACGGGAAATATTCGTAAATTTGTTAATAGGATATAATTTATGGCAACCGACAAAATGAAAGCAAAATATTTAAACCCATTTACCGACTTTGGATTTAAGAAAATCTTTGGAGAAGAAGCCTGCAAACCTTTGCTAATGGACTTCCTTAATGCCTTGTTACCCCAAAACGACAAAATAGTCGACCTTACTTTTAAGAATAACGAACAACTTGGACAAACCGACCTTGACCGAAAAGCCATTTACGACATTTATTGTGAAAACGAAAAAGGTGAAAAATTTATAGTAGAACTTCAAAAAGCCAAACAAAATTATTTTAAAGAGCGAACAATTTACTATTCAACTTTTCCAATTAGAGAACAAGCCGAAAAAGGAGAATGGAATTACAATTTAAAAGCCGTTTATTGTATCGGTATTCTTGACTTTACGTTTGACGACTATGAGACTGAACCTGAAAGAAGCGAAGTTGTACATAATATAAAACTAAAAAATAAAAATGGAAAAGTGTTTTACGACAAGCTGACTTTTATTTATCTTGAAATGCCAAATTTCAAGCAAACAGAAAACGAAATAGAAACTCGGTTAGACAAATGGCTTTATTTTATCAAGAATTTGGAGGACTTTCAAACTATTCCGAAAATTTTCACAGATGAAGTGTTTAATCAAGCATTTGAGAAGGCTGAACTTGCGAAATTTGGACAAACAGAACTTATCAGTTACGAAAATAGTTTGAAAATTTATAGAGATTTAAAAGGCGTTATTGATACAGCTTTTGGCGAAGGAAAACTTGAAGGAAAACTTGAAACAGCTAAATCAGCTGTGCAAATGGGGCTAAAAGTTGAAGACATAATTAAATTGACGGGGCTAACAAAAGAGGAAATAGAACGTTTATAAAAATGCACTGTGCCTAACATTGGTTTTGTGCAAGTGGGGCTGATGGAAGTAATTCAGCATTGGTAATTCTATTGAGCATTTGTACTATATTTTGGTTGACGAAATTCTAATTCCCCACCTGCACAAAGCCGTGTACGCTGGCGTTTGGGCAGCCCCGTTGGCAGCCTTTGTTTTTACTCCATAATGACATAATATTACGGTGTCATTTTTTCCACTTCATCTCAAAACGACCATGCGCCAAATACCACTCATTACTTGTTTGTACTTTGTTTTTGTGTCCAATATCTGGGCGCAGAAAGACCTGCCCACCAAAACCATCGAAAGCCGCATTGAACGCGTAACGGTTTACGAAAATGGGGCGCAGGTGAGCCGAACGGCCAAAGCAACCCTTGCGGCAGGTCGTAGCATCTTGACGGTGCGCGGCATTTCGCCCCAACTCGATAAACAAAGCCTGCAAGTAAGCGGCGACTTCACCATTCTGTCGGTATTGCACCAAACAAGTTTTTTGTCGGACAGCAAAAAGACCGACGAACGAAGCCGATTGCAAACCCAAAAAGAGCAAATAGAAGAAAAAGTAACTCTCAACAATGGCCTCCTCAAAGTGTATCAGCAAGAGGAAAATATGCTCATTCAAAACCAGAGTATCAAAGGTCAAGCAGCGGTATTGAAAGTATTGGATTTGAAAGAAGCCGTTGATTTTCAGCGCAATAGACTCACCGAATTGCTCACCAAACAATTAGAATTGCAAAAAGCGAACCGGCAATTGGAATACGAAATAAAACGCCTCAACGCCCAACTCACCACGATAGCCCCCAGCCAAGAAACGACTACTTCGGAGATTGTACTTACCGTGCAGAGTAGCAAACCCCAGCCTGCTGCCGCGTTAGAACTAACGTATTTTGTACCCAATGCGGGCTGGACTCCCTCCTACGACCTGCGGGTGCGCGAGGTAGGTCGCCCGCTCGAAATTGGTTACAAAGCCAGCGTGTATCAGTATTCGGGCGAAGATTGGGAAAATGTAAAACTCACCCTCTCAACGGCCACTCCCCGCAAAAACAACCAAGCCCCTACCCTACGCACTTGGTATTGGGGCAGCCCCAACAATTACAGCGACTATTACAACAGCCTTAACGTGGCAGCCACCACCGACAACGAAGTGGTGGGTACGGTACGCACCGCCGCCGAACGAATTGCGCTGGCGGGGGTTTCGGTTCAACTGAAAGGTACGCCCCTCGGCACCACCACCGATGCCAACGGCAACTACCGCCTCAATATTCCGCCCGACCTCAAAAACAAGTCGAAAGTGCTGGTTTTTAGCATGGTAGGTATGGTGCGCGAAGAAAAAACGGTGTACCAAAACGTGGTGGACGCTGATTTGCAAGAAGATAAGCAAATGTTGCAAGAAGTAGTAGTAACGGAAAGTAGTCGTACACAAAAAGAATTTGCGCTGGCTGGTACAGCAACTCGTATGTCTATTCGTGGTGGCAAAAGCGCCGCCCCGCTCGTTGATGAAACCGAGGCTCCCACCAGCCAGCAATACGAAATTAGAGAACTTTACACCGTGCTGTCGGACGGAAAAACCTACGGCGTGGAAATAAAAAATGAGGAAGCAGCAGTTTACTACGAATACTTTTGCGCCCCCAAAATAGACACCGACGTTTTTTTGACGGCCTACCTGCCCAATTGGGAACAATACGGCCTGTTGGCAGGCGACATGAGCGTGTTTTTTGAGGGCGTTTTTGTGGGAAAGTCCACCCTACAACCCCGCAACAGCGACACGCTGGCGTTGTCGTTGGGGCGCGACAAAAGCCTGATAGTAAGCCGAGTAAAGCAAAGCCAATTTACTAAAAAACAGAGCCTCGGCAACAACCAAACCGAAACGCGCCGTTACGAAATTGCGGTACGAAATACAAAGAAACAATCGGTGAATGTGGTCATAACCGACCAGTTTCCGTTGTCGCGGGGCAAAGAAGTGGAAGTAGAAAACCAAACCGCCCCCGAAGCCACCACCAACCGCGAAACGGGGCAAGCCACTTGGCGTTTCTCGCTCGACCCCGCCCAACAACGCAAACTATCGCTGGGGTACTCCGTCAAATATCCCAAAGCGGGTTTTGTCAGTACCGAATAAGGTTGGTTATTGGGGCAGTATTTGGAGCAACACGCGCCTGTTTTTCCCTACTTTTTCAGCCACGTCTGCCCCTTTCCAAGCCGTTTCTATTTGCTGCGATGGTACACCTTTTTGTAGCAAATAAGTAGCCACCGTTTTTGTCCTAAATTCTGATAATGTTAAGTTTTTTTCGCGCGAGCCAATGTTTTCGGCGTAGCCTGTAATGGCTATTTTCTGGTTTGAATGCTGGTTCAAAAACGCGGCTACTGAGTCTAAAACGGCTTTGTTGTTGGCCGTCAATTCGTAACTACTCAGCTCGAAATATAAATTGCGTGTTTCAAATGGCAATGATTGAACGGCAGGAACGGACGGAGTGATAACTTTCTTTTCTACTTCGGGGGCAATGTTTGGCACATTCAACGCAACGCTCTTTTTTGGGTATTCGATGTTGATTTCCTTAAAATTGAAGCCCGATTTTGTTACGAAAGTTTCTTGTTGTACTATTTTTTTTTCTGTTTTGTCAATGGCCTTGACGGTATATTCGCCTACTGGTGCCTCGTTATCATGCCCTAAAGTATGACCTATGTTTGGCTTAAACCAATACACACCATCGTAATAACCTGTTCCAAATGTGCCTACACTTTTAGGGGATTTTATCTCATAATCAAATGGGGCTGGGGCATTGATACACAAAACTACCTGATTGCCCGTTGAAATGGGCGTAGAATCTTGGCTCACCATGGCCATCGCAAACGAAAATTTGGTTTTACTACTCAGTTTTCCAATAAAATGGACGGCCACCGTGGCAGTATGATAACCTGGGTATTCGAAAGATAAAAATTCGGTGGTGTCAGAAATATGCGCATTAAACGCACAATAAACGCCATTTTGTTCGCTTTCGGTCAAGTACATTTTTTGATTTTTCGATAGTGCATAAACCTTTACCTTGAGATTCTCGGCATCTTTTAGGTCGTAGCAGGTCCCTGCAATATGAACGGTATTGGACACTTGGACAGGTAGGGCATTGTGAAAAGCAAAAACCCACAGGAGTAAGTAGCTGTACATAATGGTAAGTATTTTATGTTTGACAAACAAATATACAAATTTCTGATAACTGCTTTTTTGTTCTGCCCAATTTATTTTTTTAAAAAATATTTGGAAATGTTTTTTAAAATCATTTACTTTGAAAAACAAAGTACTTTTAATTTCAAAACAATCCAATGGAAAATCAACAACCTTCTCTGTTCGACCGTTTTAATGCTTGGCTGCGCACCTCGGTGCTGCTCAAACTGATCGTGATTGGCATTTTAGTGCTGCTCTTGCTGATACCCGCCAATATGCTTTCGTCGTTGATTTATGAACGAGAAGCCACCCGAAACACGGCCACTGCCGAGGTAAGCTCCAAGTGGGGAAACCAGCAGTGTGTTGGCGGCCCCGTGCTGACCTTGCCCTATCAAGAAAACTACCAAGATGCCAAAGGCAACAAATTACAGCGCACCGCCTTTGCCCATTTTTTGCCCGAAGACCTCCAAATTGATGGCAACATACAACCCGAAAAACGCTACCGAGGTATTTACGTGGTGATTTTGTACAACAGTCGGCTCACGATGTCGGGGCGTTTTAAAAAACCAGACGTGGAGTCGCTGGGCTTGCAGCCATCTGATATTCAATGGAATAAGGCGTTTTTGTCGCTTGGCATTACCGATTTAAAGGGCATCAAAGACACCATTCAGTGGCAAGTAAACGGCCAATCGCTGCTGGTCAATCCGGGTATTCCGTCCAACGACATTTTGGCATCAGGCGTGAGTGCGCCGCTGCAAATAAATCAAGACAGTTACGAATTTAAGTGCGAACTCAACCTGAATGGCAGCACGCAATTGAGTTTTCTGCCGTTTGGCAAAAAGACCACCGTTTCTATTCGTTCGCCCTGGGAATCGCCCAGTTTTGTGGGCAATTTTCTGCCCGATACCCGCAGCATCACCAAAGATGGTTTCAAGGCCACTTGGCAAGTGCTGCAATACAACCGTAATTTCCCCCAACAAGGCCTGGGCGCGTTCATTGGCTCAGAAGAGGCATCGGTCTTTGCCGAAAATACCATCACGTCAGTGGCACAAAACACCAAAACCGACGCATCGTTTGGCGTAAAATTGCTTTTGCCCGTTGATGAATACCAAAAAACGATTCGCTCGACTAAGTACAACGTTATGTTTATTCTAATTACTTTTATTGCCTTCTTTTTTGTCGAAATTTTAAACAAAAAACGAATTCACCCCATTCAGTATTTGCTGGTAGGTTTTGCCGTTTGCTTGTTTTATTTGCTGCTGTTGTCTATTTCTGAGCATTTATCGTTCAATTGGGCTTATCTCATCGGCTGCGTTGTTATTTTGTCGTTGGTTACTTTCTATGTCAAGCACGTGTTCCAAAACACCAAATTGACCCTGCTTTTTTCGGGCATTTTGGCCTTGCTGTACGGGTTTTTCTATTCGTTGTTGCAGCTCGAAGACTACTCATTGCTGCTCGGCAGTGCGGGTTTGGTCTTGATTTTGGGGGCAGTTATGTACCTAACCCGCCACATCAATTGGTACAAAGCCTACGAATAACAGGGCGGGTACTGCGTTGCAAAGTGGCCGTTTGATTGATGGGTATTTTCGTTGGTAGTTTTCCTTTTTCTTGAAAAAATAGCACAAAAAATGGAACAACAAACAATGGTGCCAACGATGATGGCCAACCAAAACCACAAAGAGATACCAGGCAACCCCTCAACGGCTACGAGCAGCCAACAAAAACTCAACGACCGCTCCAACGGCCAACCGCTGCGGGTATTGAGCGAAGCAGATTGGGCGTTTTGGCTTGAAAATGGCTACGTGATTATCAAAAATGCAGTGCCAAAAGAACAAGCCGCGCAAACTGCCGCTTTTTTGTGGGAGTTTGAAGAAAAAGACCCCAACAAGCCCAAAACTTGGTACAGCGAAGCCCGCGCCGCGATGAAAATGAAAGAACTCGCTGGCACGGGTATGGTAGAGGTATATAACCACCAAGCACTCTGGAACAACCGCCAAATGCCCCGCGTTTATGATGCCTTTGTGGATATTTGGGGAACCGAAAAACTGTGGGTAACCATCGACCGCGCCAATCTAAATTTCCCGATACGGCCTGGCTACGAGTACAAAGGCTTTATTCACTGGGACTACGACCCCGAAACCCGCCCCCAAAACGTGCAAGGTGTACTGGCTCTGGCCGACCAAACCGACGAAAACATGGGCGGTTTTCAGTGTATTCCTGCGCTGTACCGCACCTACGACACCTGGAAATTAACCCAACCCGCCGACCGCGACCGTTTTAAGCCCGACACCTCAGCTTTTGAGGGGCAGTTTCATAAAGTAAAACTCGAAGCAGGCGATTTACTGATTTTCAACAGCACCACTCCCCACGGTATTCGGCCCAACCACTCGACCGACAAAGTACGCATGGCGCAGTATATTTCGATGATGCCCGCCGAAGAAGACAACCAAGCGCTACGCGAGTGGCGCGTCAATTCGTGGAAAAACCGCGTGGCACCCGAGGGCTACGCGTTTCCAGGCGACCCACGCAACTGGGAACAAACGAAATACCAAACCGCCGAATTGAACGAACTCGGCAAAAAACTGCTGGGCTTAACGCCTTGGAAATAAATAAGTAGTCCACGGTCAATACGGGGCCGCCCGTGCGGTCGATAGTCAATAGAATCGCAAAGTGCTTATTATCAAAGTTTTATACAAAATTGAAACGTCGTTTATTTATACCAAATTACTTAATACTGCAAGATTGTCTCATTTGAGTTAATGTGTGTTCAAATCTAACACAGACAACTTCTGAAAGTTCATGAAGCAAATTTGATTTGCTTCGTGCAAACCGCTTTAAATTGATGTAACACAATGGCCGAAAAAATCACCTCCGAACCACCCCAAAAAACCGTTTTACGCATTTTTCAACTGATTCGCTACTTAGCCACCCCTCCCCATAAAGGTGTGATACAATTGGCCGATTGGCTCAGTGTGGACAAGCGGTCTGTTTATCGGTATATCAACGTCCTCGAAGAGTTGGGGTATAACTTGGGCAAAGACTCCTCCAACCGCTATTTCATTGCCGAGGCCGACCCACGCCAACCCAACCAATTTACTGCCGAAGAATCACAATTGGTAAAACAACTACTGGCAGCCCTGCCCAAAAGCCACCCCCTGCTCGAAAGCATCAAAAAGAAAGTTTATCTTACCTCCGAGCTTACGCCGCTCGTAGAAGACCTGCTCGACATACACCGTGCCCGCTTGGTGCAGCAGTTGGCCGAGGCCATCGCCCAGCGCAAGCAAGTGCGCCTCATTCAGTATCAGTCCATCAGCTCCAACCAAGTAACCGACCGCGTTGTGGAGCCGCTGGGCTTTACTGAAAGCTATTCCACGCTTGATGCCTTTGAGGTGTCGAGCCAAAAAACCAAGTCGTTCAAGATTCAGCGGATTGAGCAGGTGGAGATTTTAGCAGCCGATGCACAAAACACGCTCATTGCCCCGCTGACCGATGCCTTTGGTTTCACGGGTATTGCTTTTACGGTCGTGCTGCACCTCAGTCGTCGCGCTTATAGATTGCTGATTGAAGAATTTCCGACGCTGCGGCCTTTTACGCAAGCCCAAAAACACGCCCAATTTCCATTTCGTTTTGTTGGAGATGTTAACAACGAAATTGGCATCGGACGATTTATCCTTGGCCTCCCCTCCGAAATAGAAGTAGAAAGCCCCCAAAGCCTCAAAGATTACCTGAATGGCAGAATTGCAGGGGTGAGGTGGTGAAAGTTTACCGTTCGATAAGTTTTTTAGAAACTTCTACGCCTGTGACAGTAATTGTCATTTTGTTGAAATACTTTTGCCCTGTGGTTTTCAAATCCCCAATTTATTCCCATGAACAGACTCGAAATTCCGTATTTCCATAATGTGATGCTGGACAACGGCACGGTGGCACTACACCGCTATTTAGTGCGATACAGAAGTGAACTAAAAATGCAGGACTACGAATGTTCGTTTACTGTTGCTAATGATTTGGTTATCCAGTCAGAAAAGCTCTTTGAACTTTTGGAAGAGGTGTATTATTTGATGGGAAAAGAAGTGTACGACACTTACACCAACAAGCAACGAGATGAAGCGGGTAATATTTATTTTGTTGAGGAGAACGGCAAATTGACTGCTCACAAATTCCCAAAAATGAAGACTTATGGCTTAACACGACTGATTACAAATGATATTTATGGTACAACACGAGATAAAAATAATACAGTTAAAATCGAAAATTTAAGGCAGAGTAAACCTGATGTTGCTCAAAAAATTGAATACGCACTCACTGAGAGAAAGATTGATATTCAAAGCAATGTTTATTTTAATGAACCATACACTAAAATTACCCGCCTCGAAAAACCCGAATTGGCGCATTTTAGCGAGGGCAAATACCAGTGTACTTTTACGGGCGTATCCCGAAAAAAAGTAGTTGATGCCCAAAATACCTCAGCGTTTTTATCGGGTATTTCGAGTTTTAATTCTTACCGAAGCACTTCCGATAAAAAAATCAGTTGGCTGGCCATGTACCTCAGCCGTTTTGCGGCGGCCAATTGCCTGTATGTCTATGAAAATCCACAGCGAAAACGTATTATGGTGTATTTGTTTCATGCCAACAACCTGCAAGATTTATCAAATTTATGGTGGAGCAATCGGATTGGAATGTTGGACATTGACACGTTGAGAACCAATGAGTTTGTGCGAAATTTTGAAGTACAACCCGCTTTTTCAAACAAACTTTTTGACTTGCAATTAACCAACGACAATCTCTTAGGCATTCTTTATACGCTGCAACGACGCACACTGGCTACGTCTGATTGGATAGAGGACGACCCATTGGACGACGAGAAAAATAGTAATCCCAATTATTCTTTGATGAGTGTTAGGGCTGATAGTTATTCAAAAACCATGCGACCCAACCGAACCGAATACATTGATAATCTTACGCCTCTGTTAGGGTTTATCAATTATATCGAAGCGCAAGGTTTGGTTTGGAAAGATATTTTGGATAGTCTCAAAATCATTAAACCTGGATTAGCAACCAACAAAAAAGCCAACCGATTGGAGCGGGAGTTCAGAGAAAAGGTGTTGGGGAAAATTTTTAAAATACAGCCGATTCACGGCGACATGGCCGATTTTTTCGTGGATTGTTTCGCCTACAAATTAGACGGCGACAACACGTACAGGTCATACAACCAACTATTGGCATTTACTATTTATTACGAAAACGCAGTACCAAAACAAAAAAATCGAAACGCAATGGAGAATCCAGAAGAACTTAAACAAAGGCGCGATGCCGCCATCGCATTGGGCAAATCCATCGGAATTGCCATCATCAACTGGTCGAGAAACGACGGCCAAGCCCCCGACCAGAAAGCCAACGCCAAGCAAGGCCGCAAATTTGTGATTTTGCTCCGCAAAGCCCGAACTTTTGACAAATTTATGGAGGCTATAACCCGTCTTCAAGGTAGGTTTCAATTTGGCATCAGTATAGACGAAAAATTGGCATTGCTGACCGAAGATAATTTTAAGGAATACCGTGACTTTGCCATCATTCAGGCTACCAACATTTTAATTAGTGCTTACAAAAACGAAAAACCATAATAATCATGACCAGAAAAGCTAATTCCCTGACCATTACTTACTTAACCAAAGTAACATTTGCGAGCCTTAACGGTGGCGACAGCGATGCCGACAACATCAACGCCATCAAAAAAGTAACGTTCCCCGACGGTAGCCAAGTCCCCTACATGTCGTCGCAGTCTATTCGCTACGGCATCAGAAAAAAATTAGAAGAATTTGGCGAAACCCTCAGCCCGATTGGCGCAGGTGAAGATAAAAAAGGCACGGCCAAAGGTGGGCTGAATCCCACTAACTACATTGATGATGACCTTATGGGTTTCATGTATGCTGTATCAGGTGGCACTATTCCACCACGTGCTTCACCTGTGCGAGTAGATGCACTCGTGGCGTTGAGTGAGTACAAAGACGATTTAGACTTTGGTACAAATTTCCAGAAAAAAGAGGCTGGCGTAGGTGAAGCTAATATTTTCGAAACCGAAATCCACTCAGGCGTTTATCGCGGTACAATTTTAATTGAATTGGATAGAGTGGGTGTTTTTAATGAAGATAAGAAAGAACAAAAAGAAATAGCAAATGCCGAGAAAGCACGGCGCGTATTGAAATTTTTGGAATCTTTCAGAATGTTGTGGACACCTGGGCGGCAAACGCGCTTTTTGTCTGATATTTCGCCCAAATTTATGGCTGCGGCATTGATGACTTCTAAAAACCCCATCTTTTTGGAAGCGATAGACGTGGACAAAAAAGACCAAAAAGTAGTCAAAATGGATAGTTTGAAAAACGTTGTAGCGGACTATCAGCCTTATATCCAAGACCATTTGTTTGCGGTGCAAGAAGGTATTTTTCAAAAACAGGAAGGTATGGTAAGCCTTGCCGAAGGATTTGGCACCATAGAAGATTGGGTAAAGGCGTATTATAAAGATTGATAGCCATGCCGCATTATGTATCGGTGAAACTGAGCAGCGTAACTGCTTCGTTTCGCAACCCCGAATTTCAGAATTTTCACAAGTCGTTCAGCTTGCCCCCACCCACTACCATCATTGGTTTGGCGGGGGCGGCCATGGGCCTCGACCCATTGGAAGCTCAAACGTTTTTTGAAGAAAATGAGATTTTTGTGGGTATTTCGGGAAAATCAGAAGGTAAAGCCAACGACTTGTGGAAATACAATGACTTCAAAAATGGGTCTGTTATTCTACGTGAATTGCTATTTACCAACAAATACCATATTGTCTTTGCTACTGACAATGAGTCAATTACCCAAACGCTTTGTGATGCTTTTCGATACCCTATTTACGCGCTATCGTTGGGGCCGAGCGATTCGCTTGCCAAAATAGACAAGGAGGTTGTGATGGGACAGGCCGACTTTTGCGAAGGTGTGCCATCAGACCATACGCTTGTGGAAGGCGATGTAACGGCGGAAGTATTCAGAGAGGCAACCCGTAGCAAGGAATTCAGTTTTCGGCTCAATACGCGTGATGCTACCACGGTGAATCTACCCGTCCGTTTTAGTTATGAGTCGGCGTATGGTGTGCGACGGGTGCGCGACAAAAAAGTATTTTCTTTTGTGCAAGATGCGTCGCATTTGGCCAAAATTCAATGTACAGGTATTCAAATTGGCGACCAATTTATTCACCTATTTCAATTGTAAAATCATGTTAGAAAACATTTGGGCAAAACCAAACAAGTCTTATGAGAACATCATAGGAGAAACCTTAGCCGAGCATACCAACGCTTTGATTGATTTTTGGATACAGTTTAAAAGTCGTTACGAGCCTGTTTTATGCGAGCCTGTTTTAGCCGCTTCTGAAAACTTTTGGTACGAAAGCTTTGTGGCGGTACTTTTCCATGATTTAGGAAAAACATCTGATAATTTTCAGTATTTGATGGATTTCGTGTCAAAAGAAGAAAATAAAGGCAAAAAACCTGATTTTAATAGATTGGTAAGGCACGAGTTTTTGTCGGGACTGTTTTTAGTAAATCTTCGTCCCGATTTGCTCATAAATCCGCACAGTCTTTTTGCCGTTTTCACACACCACAAGGCATTTAGCATTGATTTTTTTGCGGGACAAACGGGTACTTGGTCGGCAAAGCCAGAAAATTTAGCAGCTTTTTTTGAGTACGTCAGAACTCGACTGGAAGAACAATACCCAAATGACCACCGAAATAAGTTTGTAGAAAAAGCGGCAACCGATAAAGTGATTGCTTTTTATCAAAATGAGCTTTTTGCGAACATGGGAGAAATGTCGGCACGGGCCACTACGCGGGTGTATGAGAAGGCCATTGTCAATGTGTTGCCCAAAAATCGGAAAGATTACATTTTACAAAAAGCCCTGTTGGTGGCTTCCGATTGGAGTGCTTCGCAAGAAAAAGTAAGGCGAAAGTTAGAAGCCCCTCTGGTATTTACAGACGAATCGCTTAAAAGTAAAATTATTGAAAGGTTGCATAAAAATGGAAAAGAGGAAATAGCCAATCAATTTGCGTTCAGAGATTTTCAAACAAAGGCGGGTTCAAAACTGGGCGATGTGATTGCCATAGCCCCAACGGGCAGCGGCAAAACCGAAGCGGCACTGCTTTGGGCAGCTCAGAAAGATGAATTTGCAAAAATCCTGTATTTGCTTCCCACGCGCAACACTTGTAATGCGCTGTATTTGCGTCTAAAAGATTATTTTGATGGCGAAAACACGGCAGTAGTACACTCGTCGGCCAAATTGTTTAGACAAAACGAAGCCGAAAAGAAAGAGAAAGACAGCGGAGAAATAAGTGATGGGAGCAATGATTTCAGCCATTTGAAATACTTGCGAGAACAAGCTTTTTTTAAATCCGTAACGGTTTCAACGATTGACCAATTGCTGACGATGGGCTTCAACGCGGGCGAATGGGAACTACGAACGTTTCATTTGTTGAACGCCAAAGTCATCATTGACGAAGTTCATGCGTACGCACCTTATACGTTAGGACTTTTGGTAGCAACGATTAAATATCTAAAAAGGAATTTCAACACACAATTCTTCATTATGTCGGCAACCATGCCTCAAAGATTGAAAGAGGTTTTGAGTAAAGAATTGCTGGAAAGTAGTGGTACGATACCTGCCGAAGTAAAAGATGAACAATTATTAAATGAGGCTCGTAACACCATCAAAACCACGACCAAGACTTTTGATGAACTAAAACCTGACATAATGGAGCAATTGAAAAGCGGGAAAAAAGTGTTGATAGTGGTCAATACCGTTGATGAAGCCATTCATATCTATCAAGATTTAAAACAAAGTTGTGAGGCTTATAATCCCATCTGTTATCATTCTCGATTTATTCAGAAAGATAGAATAAAAAAAGAAGAGAAAATTCTCAAAAATGAAACAACTGGTGAGCACAAGTTGCTGATAGCTACCCAAGTAGTAGAGGTTTCTCTTGATATTGACTATGATTTCTTATACACCGAGAACGCTCCGATTGATGCCATTATCCAACGGGCTGGACGGGTAAACCGAGGTAGAAACCCTCAAAAACAAACGGAGGTGATAGTTTTTCAAAATGAGGAGGTTGAAAAGCGTGGAGCAGTAGTTTATGAGGAAGCCGCCAAACTTAGAAAAAATGATGAAACGGGTGAAGAAGATAGTATTTTAAGTAGCACGTTCAAATATCTCAGTAATTTATCCGAAGACAAAAAACGTTTGACAGAGAAAGATTGGCTTAATGCAGTTGATACAATTTATAAAGATTGGGATTTTACAGAGCATCAAAGTTACCAAGAAGGGTTAAAAAAGTATGAGGTTATTCAACGTAATAATTTGAACTACATCATGGACTTCACCAGTTCATTGGGCGAAAAAGTGCTAACTCGTGAAGGATTAGACACTGTTTCTTTCATACCGCATCAATTCTTAGAAAGGTGCAAAGAGTTGAAAAAGTCGAAGCAGTCGCATAAAATGGACGAATACGTAATTTCGGTTCGCCGAAAGCGATTTAATGCCTACACCTACGGCTGGAAAAAGTTAGGTTTGGACGAAAAACCAAAAGAGGAAATGTATGAGAATTACCGCTTTGTAGAAATACCCTACGATGGTGAAATTGGCAATACAGAAAAAGAGGACAAAGTAGCAGAAGTTGGACTCACTTTTCCAGAAAAGAAAGTAAGCCAAAAAAATTAGAAGTAATGCTATGACCCAAACCTCCACAAACATCCCCCTCACTACCATCACATTCCCCGAAATACCCTTGCGGGTACGCGATGGGCATAAATTGCGGGGCTATTTTGGCAATGTTTTCAAAGAACACTCGCCCCTGCTGCACAATCACTTTGAGACCGAAGCGGGCGAGACACCACGCTACCGCTACGCTTACCCGCTCGTGCAATACAAGGTGCTGGGGAGCGTGCCTACGCTCGTGGGGCTGGGCGAAGCGGCGGCGCTGTTGGTCGAATTGTTCTTGAAAATCAATCACTTAGACATCGAAGGACGCGGGTTTCCTGTGTTGAGCAAAAATATCACTCACCAGCAGGCTACCATCGGCCTCTCCGACGACCTCCACACTTACCGCTTCGAGACGCTTTGGTTGGGGCTCAACCAAAAAAACTACGCCGAATACCGCGATGCCACCCCCGACGCGCAACAGGCTATTTTGAAACGTACCCTCACGGCCAACATCCTGACAGTATGCGAGGCGGCGGGGTTGAACCTCCCCCGCGAGCAGCGTATCATGGTAAAACTCACGCCAACCGAACCGATTGTGACCAATTTCAAAAACGCCAAGCTGCTTGGTTTTGGCGGCACGTTCACCAGCAACGCACTCATACCCAACAGCTTGGGGCTGGGCAAGTCGGTGGCGCGCGGGTTTGGAAGTGTGGTGGGGATTTGATAAAATATTATAACAATTATTTGGTTCACTAATAGAGAACCATTATCTTTGTTCACCATAAGTAAACATTTTATCAAATGTTCAATATCATTACCCGAAAAACACTGTTGCAGTACAGTCAGATGTACCCTAATGCAGCTAATGCATTATTTGAATGGTACCACGAGATGATAAAAGCAGATTTTGGCAGTTTTCAGGAACTAAAAGCTGTTTATGGCAATGCCAGTATTGTTGCAGATGACAGGGTGGTTTTCAACATCATGGGAAATCACTATCGCCTTGTAGTTAGAATGGCATTTACTTACAAAGTTATTCAAATCAAGTGGTTTGGAACTCATGCAGAATACGACAAAATAGACGTTGTAACCATACAATACAAAAATTAACAAGGTTGCGATAATAACCACAAATATTTTTTTGTGGTTATTATTTCAACAGTATAGAAGGATTGAAACTGGATTGAAAAATAATTGAAGGGTTGTCCATGTACGTAGTTAAAAAAATAATTTTGGCAATTTTACTTATTTAACTATATGAAAATCAGGATATTAAGCTTGTTAAAATTTGCGTTTAATACTACTCAATTACTGATAACTGCCGACGAAACTTATTAAAACAGAAGGATTGAAACAAAAGCAGACGCTAAAACTTAAAGGGTTGAAACCTAAAAATATGATTATCAAACCAATCAAAACCGAAGAAGAATACGAGGCCATGTTGGCCTGGGTTGATGAGCAATTTGACTTGGCCGTTCCTTACAATAGCTCAGAAGGAGAGCAATTGCAAATTGCGCTGCTGCTCATTAAAGCCTACGAAGACGTTCAATTCCCAATTCCGTTTCCTGATGCAATTGAGGCTGTAAAACTAAAAATGGACGAAAACGGCATTAAGAGCAAAGATTTGGCGGCTTGGATAGGGAGCAAAAGCTACGTGTCGGCACTGCTGAACCGCAAAAAACCGCTCACTTTGAAGATAGCCAAGTTGTTTCATCAAAAATTGGGAATTCCTGCCGAGGTTTTATTGAATTGACACGATTTGTCAAAAACCTTTCGTTGCTTTGGGGCAACAAACACAACCGCCCCCATGCAACTACACATCAACACCTACGGCACGTACGTTCACGTCAAAGACGAGATGTTTGAGATTAGGCGTAAAAATGAAAAAGGCGAGATTGACAAAAAGCAATACTCGGCCAACAAAGTAACGCACATCTTGCTCACCACGGGTACGTCGCTCAGTACCGATGCTGTAAAATTGGCCATGAAGTTTAATGTGGACATCGTTTTTGCCGAGCAAGACGGCAGCCCCATCGGGCGGGTGTGGCACAGCAAGTTGGGTAGCACTACCAAAATCAGAAAATGCCAACTCGAAGCAAGTTTGGGCGCGGTGGGCGTGAGGTGGACCAAGGAATGGATTACAACCAAACTCGGCAACCAACTCAATTTCATCAAAGACCTCAAAAAACACCGCCCGCAGCACAGCGATTTTTTGAATGATAAAATCAGTCGAATCGAGGCCATGCTGTTGTCGGTCAGTAGTTTGGAAGCACCAAAAGTGGCCGACATTGCCGACACCCTACGCGGGCTGGAAGGTACGGCGGGGCGGCTCTATTTTGAAACCCTAAGCTACGTGCTGCCGCCCGAATACCAGTTTAGGGGACGCAGTTCGCGGCCTGCCCAAGACGCATTCAACGCTTTTTTGAACTATGCCTACGGTATTTTGTACTCCAAAATCGAAAAAACGCTCATTGTGGCGGGCATTGACCCTTACGTGGGCTTTTTGCACCGCGACGATTATAATCAATTGAGTATGGTCTATGATTTTATTGAACCCTACCGCACTTATGCCGACGAGGTAGTGTTCAGATTATTTTCGGGCAAAAAAGTAAACAAAGCCCACACCGACAACTTGGCCAACGGCCTCTCGCTCAATGCCGAAGGCAAAGCCCTGCTCGTAACGGCCTTCAACAAGTTTATGGACGACGACCCAATTCGGTATCGCAACCGTAACCTAACGCGCTCGCACACCATCCAACTCGATGCTCACAATTTCGCCAATTCATTGATAGCGTAATATATTTTGTCATGCTGACAAAGGAAGCATCTATATCCATCTTGCTATGATTATCTGGGTACTATACGACATCGAAAACGACAAAGTGCGCACCAAAGTGGCTAAAATCTGCAAGCAGACGGGCTTGTACAGAGTGCAGTATTCTTGTTTTCTGGGCACACTCGATGCCCATCAAAAAGACACGCTTTGCCTGCAAATAGAAGCATTGATTGACGAAGAAAAAGACAAGGTGTATGTCTTTCCGATGAACCAAACCGAACTCCGCCAAACCGTCTTGATGGGGCAGGCGTTCGACAAAGGATTAGTGAACGACGAAGTAAAAGCCCTATTTTTTTAACTATGCTATCCCTCACTCCCTCCCACATCATCCAATACCTCTATTGTCCGAGGTTTACGTTTTTTGAGTACGTGTTGGCCATTCCGCAGTACGAAGAGAAAAACTACAAGGTCATGCGGGGCCGCGAACTACACGACCAGCGGCTCGAACAAAACAAAAACTACCTCCGCAAACGGGTAGGTGCAGTAGATAAACACTTAGACCAATACCTCACCAATCCGCTGATTAGGGGACGAATAGACGAGGTATTGGTACTGGCCGACGGTACATTGGCCCCGCTCGACTACAAATTTGCGGTGTATGAAAACAAGATTTATGAAACCTACCGCACGCAGCTGTATTGTTATGCGTGGCTTATTGAAGAAAACTTTGGCAAAGAAGTCAATCGGGGCTTTTTGGTTTACACGCGCAGTCAAAACAAATTGGTAGAAGTTCCCATTTTGCCCGAACACAAAGCGGAAGTAAAAGCGGCAGCAGAAGATATTTTTCGGATAATAGACAAAAATTTTTACCCCAAAGCTACCAAATACAAGGCGCGTTGTTTAAATTGCACCTATCGAAACATTTGTGTACAATAGTGTGTTTTCCGTTGGCCAATTTATTGGCGATAGCGAAAAAACAGCCCTTAATAATTTGATTTTCAAACGATTAGCTTTACGGAAAAACAACAAAAAACCATGCAAAAACGCTCTTTGACATCCTGCAAAAAACAAAAAAGAGTATTTGATATTTACATCCAATCGTCTTTGATTCAGTGTGTTAGCCGTCCCGACGACTTCCAACGAAATCCATTGACACAGAAGGATTGAAACCCAAGGGATCGGGCGGGTAAAACCAAAAAATAAAACCTTCCAACGAAATCCATTGACACAGAAGGATTGAAACTCGCAGAGTACCAACACGCGCAGGCCAAGCAGGTAGGCTTCCAACGAAATCCATTGACACAGAAGGATTGAAACCAGATTGCAACGGACCCGCCGTAAAGCGTGTACCACTTCCAACGAAATCCATTGACACAGAAGGATTGAAACCCAATTGACGTAATGGTACGGGTTGAAACCTGTAACCTTCCAACGAAATCCATTGACACAGAAGGATTGAAACTTAGCGCCTTGACCCCGCTCCTTTGGGAAATCTAATCTTCCAACGAAATCCATTGACACAGAAGGATTGAAACTCCAGTGGGTAGCTTTGCGCGGTGCCAGTCGTGCCTCTTCCAACGAAATCCATTGACACAGAAGGATTGAAACTTAAGTGCCGGCTTGCCAGATACCAAAATGTCGTACTCTTCCAACGAAATCCATTGACACAGAAGGATTGAAACAGCTCAAAGCCAAAAATAAGCCTACCGAGCAGGTGTTTATGCACACTTCCAACGAAATCCATTGACACAGAAGGATTGAAACCAGCAAATAGCGGCTTGGATAACGAGTTTTAAAAGCAAACTTCCAACGAAATCCATTGACACAGAAGGATTGAAACACCTACAAAAAAGGTACTTTCGTAAATTTAGTGGTAATGCCTATTTCCTACTAAGGATATAGATACAATTTACCAAAGTGAAATAGAATGGCAATCCTAAAAGCTGC
>REAB01000026.1 GCA_004293645.1 Cytophagia bacterium
CCCGCGCACGGGCGGCCCCGCGCACGGGCGGCCCCGCGCACGGGCGGCCCCGCGCAAGGGCGGCCCCGCGCACGGGCGGCCCCTCGCACGGGAGGACAATTACAAAAAATTACTATAATTACAAATAATTACAAGTAAGTACTTAGTTGTGAATAATTCAGGCTTGATAACAAACCATTTTTCAACGGCCTGAAAAGGTGTTTTAACCTCCAATTCCTTTCTGAGAGAACCATGCCTTAAATCAGTCTTCTTTTGGGCCAATGCTGCTTTGTAAAAACCATTTCTCCCATCAGCTGTGCCTTCTTCTACAACAGCAAGCTGTTGCATTTACTTATTGAATCCAAGATTCTTAAACTGTCCGAGAACGTACAAAAAGTGTACGATTTCGGACAGTTTTCCATTCTCACCTTTTTAAAACACCTCATAATCAATTAGTTGTGCTTTTGGCACGGCATTTGGGCTACTTAGTTTTGTGTTTACATTTATTTCTACAATTATGCTACGCAGCTACTTCAAAATCGCTTGGAGAAACCTCCTCAAAAACAAAACTTTTAGTTTTATCAATATTTTTGGTTTGGCGGTGGGGCTTTGTTGTTTTCTGCTCATTTCGCTTTATATAGTGGACGAACTCAGCTATGACCGTCATTTCAAAAATGCCGACCGAATTTATCGCATCAATGGCGATGTTCGCTTTGGCGGTAGCAATCTAAGAATGTCGCAAAGCCCTGACCCACTGGGCGCAGTGCTCAAAAAAGACTACCCTCAGGTGGAGCAGTTTGTGCGGCTTTATACCAATTATGGCAGTAATTATGTCAAAAAAGGAAATGAACTCATCAACGAGAAGCAAATTGCTCATGCTGATTCTACCTTTTTTGATGTATTCTCGCTACCTATTTTGGATGGAAACCCAAAAACAGCCCTAAACGCACCAAACACTGCAGCCATCAGCGCGACGGCGGCCATAAAGTATTTTGGCACTACCCAGGCCGTTGGCAAAACCCTTGAAGTGGGAATAACCCCAAAAACGATTTATAACATCACTTCTGTTTATGCCGATATGCCTGCCAATTCGCATTTTAACTTTGATTTTATTTTATCAATGGATAACGTCAAATATCCCTTTGGAAATTATTTAAGCCACAATTTCTACACCTACATTCGCCTTAGGGAAGGAACTGACTATAAAGGGTTTGAGCTTAAATTGACAGAAGTGGTGGACAGGTATGTTTTGCCACAAGCCAAAACGTTTATAGATATAAAAAACAGGGCTGATTTTGAAAAAGCAGGCAACAAAATAGAATATAGCTTGATACCGATAACCGATATCCACCTGAAATCTGACAGGGGAGAGCTAAACCCAGCAAGCAATATGCAGTATATCTATATTTTTGGAGCGGTTGCTTTGTTTTTGCTACTAATTGCCTGTATCAATTTTATGAATTTGAGTACGGCTCGTTCGGCCAATCGCGCCAAAGAAGTGGGCATCAGAAAGGTGTTGGGTACAGTGCGAAAAACGCTAATGGGGCAGTTTATAGCCGAGTCTGCGCTGACAAGTTATATATCAATGGCTTTGGCATTGTTGATGGTTGGGCTTTTGATGCCTGCTTTCAATGAACTTTCGGCCAAATCTTTCTCACTCACTACGCTGTTTAGCGTTCAGTTTTTGCCCTTTTTATTGTTTTTGCCGCTTTTGGTGGGCATTTTGGCGGGCTATTATCCCGCTTTTTTCCTGTCTTCTTACAAGCCTATCGAAGTCTTGAAAACCAAGCTAAACACAGGCTTTGCCAAGAGCAATTTGCGAAGCGTATTGGTAACTTTCCAGTTTGTGGTATCACTCACGTTGATTATCACCACCGTTGTGGTGTATCAACAGCTCCATTATATTCAAACCAAAAATGTGGGTTTTGGCAAAGACCAAGTGCTGGTGATAAACGCAGCAGCAGCATTGAAAGATAATAGAGAGGCGTTCAAAAACGAGGTAGTCCAAATGGCTGGCGTAAAAAGTGGCTCACTTTCTCAGTATTTGCCCGTGGCCAATTCGTCGCGTAGCGACAATACACTTTCAAAAGATGCTGTTATGACCCAAACCAACGGTCTCAATATGCAGTCTTGGAAAATTGACTACGATTATATTTCAACATTGGGCATGGAAATAGCCAAAGGGCGCAATTTCTCAAAGGCATTTGGCTCGGACTCATCTGCTGTTATCATCAACGAAACCACTGCTAAAATGCTTGGTTATGATGACCCCGTCGGCAAAAACCTGTATAATCATAACGGGAATCCCGACGGGACAAGTGAGGCTTTAACGATTGTGGGAGTAGTCAAAAATTTTCACTTTGAATCTTTACGAGAGAACATCAGGCCGCTGTGTTTTCGCCTTCAAAAAAGCCGAAATGGCCTGTTTTTTAAAATAAATACGACCAATACGCCCCAGTTGATTAGTCAAATAGAAGCAAAATGGAAAAAAATAGCCCCCGAAATGCCATTTACGTACAGTTTTTTAGACCAATCGTTCGATGGAATGTACCGCGCCGAGCAGCGTATTGGCAAAGTGGCTTTAATTTTTGCGTTCCTCACCATCTTGATTGCCTGTTTGGGGCTGTTTGGCCTTGTAACTTACATGACCGAGCAACGCACCAAAGAAATTGGTATCCGTAAAGTGCTGGGAGCGAGCGTGATGAGTATTACAACGATGCTGTCCAAAGACTTCCTCAAATTGGTAATGGTTGGCATTGTCATTGCTTCGCCGTTGGCCTATTTTGCCATGAAAAACTGGCTGCAAGACTTTGCGTTTAGAATAGAAATTGAATGGTGGATTTTTGTGGTTACGGGCGTAATAGCCATTTTTGTTGCGCTCTTAACGGTTGGTTATCAAGCCATTAAAGCTGCGCTGATGAATCCTGTGGAGAGTTTGAAAACGGAATAAAAATGGTTGTTGCCAGTGAAGATACTGACAACAGCGTGGCGCGAGAACTTGATTTAACCCCAATTAACTAAAAACCTCAGCCAATGACAATTCAATGCCTGTCGTTGGGTCAGTAAGTATCATTTTGTTGTTGAAGAATTCATAATTTCCAATGCCAGAATAAACTGAAATTGCTTTCATACTTGGTTGAACCAACCAACACGATTGTACACCAGCCAGAAAATAGCGTTCAAATTTCAAAATTATTTCATCATTTGATTGCGTCGGCGACACAATTTCAATGGCTGTAATGGGCATTTGTGAATAAGTGATTTTATCGTGCAAAAAATTGGCAGTCATTTTTGGGTAAATCATAATGTCGGGAACACAATTTGGCTTTTCGGGCATTTCCAAAGTAAGTTCGGGCATTGTGGTAAAACTTTTCCGAAAGCGCAGATTAATCTCAATAATGAGATTGTTTTGAATATAAGAATGATTGAAACTTGGCATGGGTTTTCCTCTTTCGGATTCATAAGCAGTCATTTCGCGTTCTGCCCAGTTTTCGGTTAATAATTCCATAACTGTTTTAGTTTTTTTACAAATATAACCAAAAAACAAAATGCTCCGCAACTACCTCAAAATCGCCCTCAGAAACCTCCTCAAAAACAAGGTTTATAGTTTTATCAATATTGCTGGGTTGGCCCTTGGGCTGGCGGTTTCGATGTTGATTATCCTGTTTGTTTCGCACGAAATCAGCTTTGATAAATTTCATAAAAACCAAGTGAATATCTTTCAGGTGGGTGGTATCGCCAAAATGGGCGAACACGAATTTCATCTTTCCAATATGTCCGAACGGCTCGGCGATGCGCTCAAAGAAGCCACCTCGTCGGTCAAAGAAGTAGGGCGCAAGTGCGACCAATTGGACAATACCCTTGAAACCGACCCCAAACATCGCTACAACGAGGCCAAGATGGTTTTTGTAGATGAAGGTTTTTTTAAAATTTTTGATTTCAAAATCTTAGCGGGCGATGCAGCTTCTCTGACACGCCCCTATACCATTATGCTCACGCCCGAAATGGCTTTGAAGTATTTTGGCAAACAAAATCCGATTGGCAAAACGCTCAAATGGAACAAAGAAACGAATTTGCAAGTAACGGGAATTGTCGAGAAAAACCCATCTAATTCGAGCATTGAGTTCGATTTTGTGGGCTCGTTGGCCACAATTTTAGCAGTAAACAAAGCCCAATATCCACAATATTTTACACCCGAAAAACTAAGCAAAATAGGTCCAGGATACACTGAAACATTCTTGATTTTGGACAACCCCAAAAACCAATCCAATGTATCAGCTGTTTTGGGCCGATTGGCTTCCCAAAACCCTGACAATGAAAATATTAGTTTTGTTGTCAATCACTTTTCTTCTGGCTATTTGGGTTTAGATGCCGACAAAACAAGCGACCGTGCCAAGTACGTTTATATTTTTTCGGGAATTGCCACTCTGATATTGCTTTTGGCACTCATCAATTTTATGAATCTGACCACGGCACGTACCACAACCCGTGCCAAAGAGGTAGGTGTTCGCAAATCTATTGGCGCAAACCAACGGGGTTTAGCCACTCAGTTTTATGTCGAATCAACGCTTACTATTCTGATTTCGTTGGTTGTTGGGCTGGTATTGTTTCAGTTGCTTCAACCGATTTTCTACCAAATTCTTGATTTAAAAATAGATACTTCATTCTTGCTAAATCCTTATTTCTATGGTGCTTCGATAACTGTATTTTTTATAACTATTTTATTGGCAGGCAGTTATCCCACTTTTGTTTTATCCAAATTTAACCCCGTTGAGGTGCTGAAAGGAAAAATAAAAAGCAAAGACAATTTCAGTATTCGGCAAGTGCTTACGGTTTTTCAGTTATCGGTTTCGGTGGGGTTAATTTTTTGTTCGATGGTTATTTTCAATCAAGTCAAGCAAATGCGGAATAAAAACATTGGCCTCAACAAAGACCAAATGTTGATTATTAATTTGGACAAAAAATCGAACGCAAAAAACCAAGCCCTCATCAACCAAATTGAGCAAATCAAGGGCGTAGAGGGCGTATCTGGCTCAAAACACCGAATGTTTTATGAGGGCTACAACATGAATGGCATCACCAAAGTGGGCGAAAAAGACGAAAACAAAAGCGTGCCGACTATCATCATGGCCGTTGATGGCAAATATGCCGATTTATACCAAATGGACTGGAAAATAAAGCCCAAAATCATGCCCAGCGATTTGAAAAACAAAATTATATTGAACGAATCGGCAGCCAAAAAATTAGACCCAAACATCGCCTCAATTAAAGACGTTGATATGGGCGAACCGTTACCTTTTGAAGTCATCGGCATCGTCAAAGATTTTAATTATACCTCAGCCAAACGAATCATTGAGCCGATGATGCTTCGGCTAATACCTGATTCTCAGCAATTTGATTATCTCAACATCAAAATCAATAAGTCTGCCGATGTGTCGGCGATGGTCGAGGCTGTTCAAAAAGCGTACAATGCCTATAAAACCGAAGATGCTTTTGCCTACCATTTTGTGGATGATAGTTTCGACAAATTGTTCAAAGCCGAAGACCGCATTGCGAGTATGTTTGGGGTATTTACGGCTATCGCCATTTTTATTGCGTGCCTGGGGCTTTTTGGCTTAGTAACATTCACAGCCGAGCAGCGTACCAAAGAAATCGGCATCCGTAAAGTGCTGGGAGCGAGCGTAATGAGTATTACGGCGATGTTGTCCAAAGACTTCCTCAAATTGGTAATCGTTGGCATTGTCATTGCTTCGCCATTGGCCTATTTTGCCATGAAAAACTGGCTGCAAGACTTTGCGTTCAGAATAGAAATTGAATGGTGGATTTTTGTAGTTACGGGCGTAATGGCCATTTTTATTGCGCTCTTAACGGTTGGTTATCAAGCTATTAAAGCCGCGCTGATGAATCCTGTGGAGAGTTTGAAGACTGAGTGAGATTGTTGTTGTCAGTGAAGACACTGACAACGGCGCGACACTAACAATGGCGCGAGATTGTTGTTGTCAGTGAAGACACTGACAACGGCGCACGGCGCAGATTAAACGGAGTAAAGGTGAAGAGGCTTTATCATTTTTTTTAGCTCTATATCAATAGTCTTTATCTTCTGAATTATGATTTGAGTTCCGCAACCGTTTGAGCATGATATTGTGTTATAAACCATTCATGATATACGGTAGCAACATAAAAGTTTTCAGGTTCAAATAAATCACAAATCGCTAAGAAACCTTCATTTTCTTCGAAAGTGCTATCGGTCAAATAGATAACTACTTTTTTTGAATCTTGGCTAAAAAAATAATGCAGAATTTTTAAGTTGGCATTGTGTTTTCGACCTCTTGGTAATAAAACAAAAAAGACCCCTTCAATGTCCATAAATTCGGGAATGTGGGCGATTGGGTCATAATCGGAATAAAATTTATGCATCATTTCATCTGTTTCGGGGCTTCGGTCTAACAAATATTCCCAGTTGAAAGGCCCTTCATGTTTTTCAATCATTCGGTCAAACCAAGAATTTGAAATTTTCTTTCGAGTTTCTTCTGAAATAGTG
>REAB01000027.1 GCA_004293645.1 Cytophagia bacterium
GAGTTGCCAAAGTCAATGGGGCGGCTCAAAAAATTGCAGCAATTGGCGGTTTCTTTCAACGAACTCAAAGCACTGCCGCGCCAATTGGACAAACTGCCCGACTTGCACACCATTTATGCGCACCACAACCGTATTTCACAGCTTTCGGCGGGCATGGGTGGTCTAAAAAGCCTTCAATTGCTCGATGTCAACCACAATTGGTTGAGCGACTTTCCGATGGCAGTAACCAAAATAATGTTGCTACAAGAACTTGATTTGAGCCACAACAACCTCAGCGAGCTACCAACGGAGATTGTTCAGATGCGTGCGCTCAAAAAATTGTTTGTAAACGGCAACCCGTTTTTGAAAGATGCCAACTTGATGTCGCGCAATAAACCCATCTTAAAAACCCTCGAAAACAACAAAACCGAAGTATTTTATTAGGATTTGCGCTGGCCTCAGCATAAATACTGGGGGCAGCGCATAAAAAACTACCCATTTATTTAATATGAAAACACTACTAATAGCAGCCTTGCTTTTGTTGTGCTCGTGGGCAATAGGTTTTGCCCAACCACAAAGCATGACATTTGAAGAAGCAAAAAAAATAGGCATTTACGATAAGTTGGATAGCACATATCGAGGTGGTATTGGCAGCGATAGCAGTCAATCAATTTTTAAAAATGTGAGCCAATATACTAAATCGTATCAAGACTTTTTGGGGAACTTGGCTGCGTATCTTTCCAAAAATAATTTTAAGTGGGGAAAGCAAATACGGTGTTTCAACAAAATCTATTTTTCAAAAGAGGGCAAGGTTGATTATTTCTTGTACAATTTCAAGGAAGGCCAAATGACTAAACAACAAGAACAAAAATTTGCGCATTTGTTGGCTACATTTATTCAAAATGCTCGTTTTGGTTTGTCGGCCTCAGTGCCATTTGCGCAGTGCAGTCCCGTTAAATATGAAGATAAGTAGTAAGGCAGCTGCGCCTCTTTATAGCCCATGAACAATTTAAACCAAAGCCGTTGAGCTTTTATGCGTGTCGCCATTGTACGCTTTCCTCGTATTGTTTGTTGGTTTCACGGCGCAAAAATAGGGGAATTTTTTTGCGGTTTTTGTACAGCGAATTTTTCAGAATAACGCACGCTTTTGATACAGGTTTTGTTGGAATTCTTTTTAAGAGAAATCAAGTAAGTAGTTGCGCCTATTTAATTGGTGGCACGACTATTACTTAAGATGCTTTTATTCAGCGTATTAAATCAGTCGTGCCACCAATAATCATACCGCACGGGCGGCCCCGCGTCGCAGCGGCGAACCGCACGGGCGGCCCCGCGCCTCATTTTACTCAACTACTTAGGCCCGAACAAAAAAGAGAAGTAAATGCTTCATAAACTTTCCCCACGGTACGCCGTCGCGGCCTGTTTTTAGCGGGGCCACCCATGCGGAGGGGAGCAGGAGTTACCAGAGCTTTGCTGGATATTTTCCACTTTCGTGCAACTTGCGCAACGCCGCTTGCACCGTCGGTTTGTCTTCGGGATAAGTTACGCCAAACCACTCAGAAGGGTTGGAGATAACTTTCAGTTTTCCTAACCCACTCTTAATGAGGTGTGTAGCAACCAACGGAATGAAAAATTCGGCTTTGGGTGCGGCGTAATTTTGGAGGGCGTATTCGGTAAACATTTCGTTGGTAATGCCAAAAACCGATGGCTTGAAGCCCCAAAAATTCATGGATACGGGCGTTTTTGGGTCAAAGTCAGTGGTTGTTTCGCCCACTTGGTCAAAAATTCTGCCGTTTTCGGAGGCTATTTTGAGGCGTTCGGTTACTACGTCCAAATACCCTTCATCGTTTACTTCGCAGATACCGCGCGAGACCGTGCCGTTTTCGGAAAGGGTGCGAAATAGCTCATAAGCAATGAGCGTGTGTTCGCTGTCGTCGGGGCTATTGGTTAAAAATTGGGCTACCAATTGGAAGGCTTCGAGGCCGTAAAAATCGTCGGCATTGATAACGGCAAAAGGTGTTTGGGTTTGTTGCCAAGCGCAGAGCATGGCGTGGCCTGTTCCCCAGGGTTTGGCGCGTTCTACGTGGCCGAGTGCATCGGGAACGTAACTTTGAAAGCCCTGAATGGCGTAGTCGTATTCGATTTTTCCTTTCAATTTTGGGCCAAAAACTTGTTCAAAATCGGCGCGGAGTTCTTCCCGAATAATAAAAACTACTTTGCCAAAACCCGCCCGAATGGCATCAAAAAGCGAGTAATCAATGATGGTTTCGCCGTTGGGGCCAAATTGGTCGAGTTGTTTGATACCGCCGTAGCGACTGCCCATGCCAGCGGCAAGAATTAAAAGTGTAGGTTTCATTTTTTAGTTTGTGAATGAAAGCGCGAAATGGCAATTATTATTGCGTGGTTTTGGCGCGGTTTTTTAAGATTTTTTTTGCCGACATAATTTTCATTTTTCCTTCTGAATCAGAAAGCACAAAAGATTGGTTCAAGTCGGCTTTCTTTTTTGTTAATTCCAACAAAGCCTTTTCAATTCCCTCCAAAAATTTACTCGATAATTCCTTATTATTCATCGGTTTTATTTTGTTTAAGAACTTGTTGCCAAAGTAATTCATCAATAATGATAACGCCTTCTTTCTTACCGCCCCGTGCAATCAATTGAGGCGTTAAGTTGGCATTATTTATCAATAGCCAATTGTCGCAAATGGGTATGTAGCGTTGAAAAAGATTATCAATTCCTCGTTGATAACGCCTTTCGATGACAACAGGGGGAATATTGTGGCCTCCTTCCGACACACGCATTTTAACCCGCTCTTTGGCTACCTCAAATGACGGCAACCAAAAAAATACCAACGTGATTTCGTAGCCAAGTTGCTGGGCTTCTTTGATAAAAGGTACGTAGCTTTTGGTGGCTAAGGTTGTTTCAAGCGCAAAATCAATGCCCGTCGAAACCAAAAAACGAATGCGTTGCAACATGATTCTGCCCGCCTCAAAAGCAGCGTTTTCGGGGTTAAAAGGCGAAAGTCCCGCTGCAATGTTATCGGCATTGACAAATTCTTTGCAATTGAATAGGTGAGGCAAAATCGTAAAGGCTGCCGTTGTTTTGCCCGCACCGTTTGGCCCCGAAATGATGTATAAATTAGACATTCGATATTAATTCTAACTCATTTCCAACATCTTAGCCACCGATTCGTAGGCTTTGAGGCGCACGTCTTCGGGTACGATGATTTCGGGCTGCTCAAACAACAGCGCGTTGTAGAGTTTTTCGACGGTGTTCATTTTCATGTACGGACACTCGCTGCACGCGCAGGTGTTGTTTTCGGTGGCGGGGGCGGGAATAATTTTTTTGCCCGTTCCTGCGGCGGCTTGCTTCATTTTGTGCAAAATGCCCGCTTCGGTGGCCACAATAAACTCGTCGTGCGGGGTGTCGTTCACAAATTTCAAAAGGGCCGTGGTTGAACCCACAAAATCGGCTTGGAGCAAAATATTGTCCTTGCATTCGGGGTGTGCCACCAGCAGCGCGTTGGGGTATTTTTGGCGCAAAGTTTTGAGTTTGGCCTCCGAAATATCGACGTGTACAATGCAAGCCCCGTCCCAAAGCACCATGTCGCGGCCCGTTTTTTTGGACACATAACGCCCCAAATTGGCATCGGGCGCGAAGATAATCTTCTGGTCTTTGGGCAATTGCTCCACAATCTTAACGGCATTCGACGACGTTACGATGATGTCAGACAAGGCTTTGATTTCTGCCGAGCAGTTGATGTACGACAGCACCAAGTGGTCGGGATATTGCGCTTTGAAAGCCGCGAACTTGTCGGCGGGGGCGGAGTCGGCCAACGAGCAGCCCGCGTTGAAATCGGGAATGACTACTTTTTTGTGGGGACTCAAAATCTTGGCAGTTTCGCCCATAAAATGCACACCGCAAAAAACAATCATGTCGGCGGGCGTACTGGCGGCTTGTTGCGACAGGCCGAGGCTGTCGCCAATGTAGTCGGCGAGGTCTTGAATGGCTCCATCTACGTAGTAATGCGCCAAAATGACGGCATTTTTTTCTTTTCGCAGGCGGTTTATTTCGGCAATTAAATCAACATCGGGGGCAATGGCTTCGCGGACGTAGCCGTATTTTTGTACTTGTTCTAAAATTTCCATTTTATTTTTTGTGGTAATGTGTTCGGCAAGCCCAGTTTTTTGGCAAATTTACGCGAAACTTCAACTTTCTACCAATCGTTTTGTTACTAATTCAACTATCCATCATTATTAATATGCCTTGGGCAAAATATGCCGCCGTTTGGGTGGCCAGCATGATTAAGTTTATTGGCGGCCCGCTCAGTGGCATTACGCTGGGCTTAAATTGGCTCGAAACCGCCCTCTGCGCCATTGGCGGTATGATGACAAGCGTGGTTATTTTTGTGTTCCTGGGCGAAATAATTCAGCAATTGGTCAATAAATACCGCACCAAAAAGCCCAAACGGTTCTCGCGCCGCACGCGCATGGCGGTCAAAACTTGGACCAAGTTTGGGATTCACGGCATTGGCATTTTAACGCCCATTCTCTTTACGCCCATCGGTGGTACACTGCTCGCGGTTTCGTTCAAAGTCAATCGGCTCACCATTTTGTTTTGGATGTTGGTCTATTCGTGCCTGTGGAGCATTAGCCTTACTTGGCTCATTTATCAGTTGCCAGTTATTCAAAATTTGTTCCAAATCAATTAGAAATCAATTGTTTACGGCTTTTAAAGACAACCATTTAAAGCCAAATTGATGGAACAAGCCCAGCTTCTGGCGGCAGATTTCGGAGATAGTGATTGTTATTTACCCACCAAACCTTCAAATTGGTTTTGTTCAATGTACCAACATTTCTTCTGCTACTTCTACCAGCCCGTCGGCGTTGATTTGGGTGAGTTGAACGGTTTTGAGTTCGTTGATGAGCAGCGGGTCGTATTTGGCTGTTACGCGTACGTAGTTTTGCGTAAAACCCTGCATTTGGCCATTTTGTACGTCGTCTTCAAACAGCACCGTTTGCACCTTGCCGAGTTGAGCTTCGTAGAAAGCCCGCCGTTTTTTTTCTGATAAAATATGCAGCATCTTCGAGCGGTCGACGCGCTGGCTTACGGGCACTACGGGCTTGATGTCGAGGGCGGCGGTGTTGGGCCGCTCGGAGTAAGTAAAGACGTGCAAATACGAAATATCCAGTTGATTCAAAAACTCGTAAGTTTCCAAAAACGCCTCTTTGGTTTCGCCTGGGTGGCCCACAATTACATCTACCCCGATGCAAGCGTGAGGCATCAAAGTTTTGATTTTTTGTACCCGTTCGGCGTATAATTCGCGGCGGTAACGGCGGCGCATCAAGGCCAGTACTTTGTTGGATCCACTCTGCAACGGCACGTGAAAATGCGGCACAAATCGTTTAGACTGCGCCACAAACGCAATGATGTCGTCGGTGAGCAGGTTGGGTTCAATCGAAGAAATGCGAAAACGCGCAATGCCTTCTACTTCGTCTAAGGCTTGTATTAGCTCATAAAAACCTTGTTTTGGGCTACCTTCATGGGCCGGCGAGCTAAAATCGCCAATGTTTACGCCCGTCAGTACAATTTCTTTCACCGCTTCGGCGTACCGACCTCGCGCGGCTATTTCGTGGGCAGCTTGCACCACGTTTGCGATGGTGTCGGAGCGACTTTTGCCCCGCGCCAACGGAATGGTGCAGTACGCGCAGGGGTAGTCGCAGCCGTCTTGTACTTTCAGAAAAGTGCGGGTGCGGTCGTTGAGCGAGTACGAAACGTGGTATTCGGTGGCTTCTTCGATGGGCGACGCAAACACCCTGCCACCTTGCAACTGCGCGGGCTTGACGAAGCCGTCGAGTAGGTCAATGAGTCTAAATTTTTCGGCTGCGCCCAGTACGGCATCTACGCCTGGAATGTCGGCAATTTCTTGGGGTTTAAGCTGGGCGTAGCACCCAATAATGGCCACATAACCGTCGGGATTAACGGCCTGCGCTTCGCGCACTATCTTGCGGCATTTTTTATCGGCGTTCTCGGTAACGGAGCAAGTATTGATGATAAAAATATCGGGATTTTGGTTAAAATCCACTTTTTGATACCCCCGCTGTTCAAACATTCGTCCAATGGTGGAGGTTTCGGCGTAGTTTAGCTTACAGCCCAATGTATAAAATGCCACTTTTTTCATGCCGCAAAATTACAAACTCTTTTGGGCTTTCTTCATTTTTGTTTTATTTTCAAATGTTGGTCAAAAACGAATTTGAACATGAAAATGCTCACATCAATTTCTCATCTTCTGTCAGGGAAATGTATTTTGATATAAGTAGTTGGGCAGAAATAGGCAGTTCGCCGCTGCGACGCGGGGCCGCCCGTGCGGTTGGCCGCCGCCATTATATTATTTTTGATTTGTAATAAAGGGTAATTTGGTAATAACAAATCGATAAACATCGGACCGCACGGGCGGCCCCGCGCACGGGCGGCCCCGCGCACGGGCGGCCCCGCGCACGGGCGGCCCCGCGCACGGGCGGCCCCGCGCACTACTGTAATTACAAACAATTACGAGTAAGTACTTATCAACTAAAAATTAAATCCGAAATGCAGCCCTGGTTCAGGTGTCCATTTTGGCCACTTGTCATCTTTCTGTTTAAATCCATTAGGCATTTCAGTGAATAAAGGACGGCCAGCAATACCAAGCGATGGCTCTATAAAAAATCTATCCTTAAAGAGTTTAAAGTGATAGCCCACTCGATACGTGTTGAATATATTGAAACCATCACCTACCTTATTGCCATTTTCATTCTTAAAGGTTTGCCACATAGCCTGTACATGTGCAGCAGCGTAAAGACCTTTCCAAAAATACCTTTGATAAGCTAAGCCAAATCCATATTCTCTTATATTTCCAGGAAATTTCTCTTCGGGTGTTCCGTATGCATCATTATAAAAAGGGTTAATACCAAGCGGCCAAGAATGTTTCCAAGTGATTAGTTCGAGCGAAATTACATCTTTTCCCGTAATACGATAGCCTAAATTCAGTTGAGCAAAGCCTGGAGGATTTACTTTGTCCAGATTGCCCAATAAAAACAAAGTGCTACCAACGAACCACCTTTTGTAAGTACTGTCTGTTTTGGCATATTGAGCTTTGACTTGTAGCGTGCTTGCCATCATTAAGGTAAAGGCGAAGCATAAAATTTTCTTTTGCATATCAATTGTTTTGTTGTTAAATGATACTGCAAAGATAGATGGACGAGATGCCACAACTCGTTCACTTAAGTTAAGAAATACATTTTAGTTCTTTTTTTTAAACAATGCACAGCCTATTTCTTTGAACTTACCTCGTAAATTCAACTACTTGGGCACTCACAGTTATGGTTCTTCTGACAAAGAAAGGGGCAAAACCACTGACGTGTTCTTCTGTCATCACGTTGATTATGGCTTTGGAACCATTCTGCAAGTTGGCTTTCTTCATCATTGCTGAGTACGCATTTTCGTACAATTGCCTTTTGTTCATGCCTCCAATTGCCAATACATAAGATGTCTCCGAACTTCCGCTTACCTGATCAATTACTTTGAAGTTGTTGCCACTTAAGTGTACCTCAGTGGCGTTTTGATTGTGGTTGGTAACAAAGGCGTGGCCGAAGCCACATGAATTAAGAAATGCCGCGAGCAATAACAAAACGGAATAAATGCCGATTTTTTTCATTGTAATAATTATTTATTGTTGTATATGTACTAAAACTTAAATCTGGGCCTGGCTCGCCGATAAAGTACTTTTCCCACTTGTTGTTTTGTACTTTAAAACATTCTGGTACGTGGGTACTCACGGGACAGAAAATGTCCGTAATGGAAGGTTCTATAACAAACCTATGCCTGAACAGGGGAAGCTGCTGTTGGGAGTTTTATTAGGTTGAAAGGTATCCGATTGGATACTAAAAGTTGAACCCAAAATGAAGCCCTGGTTCCCAACCAAAGTAGTTAGGCCATTTACTTTCTTCTAATTTAAAAGATTGTGGGGTATTCGTTTTTATAGGCCAATGAGTCAAACCAATAGATGGTTCTATAAAAAAACGGTTTTTAAATAGTTTAACTTGGTATCCCAAACGGTAGGTCATAAATAAGGTGTATCCATTTGTAATCTTTGTTTTATCCTCGTTTCTATATGTTTGAAAAGCATTCATTGCATGAACGCCTGTATATAATCCCTTCCACCAAAAATGATTGTATGCCACTCCAAGTATATATTGGCGTACATATCCAGGAAAGTTGTATTGCGCTCGCTGTTCGTCAACTATTTCTTCCCAAGGCATACCTAATGGCCAATTAAACTTTGATGTTTTCAATTCTAAGAAAACAACATTTTTGGGTGTTATCCTATATCCAACATTTAATTGTACAAACTCAGGTGCATTTGGGTCATTAGGAATTAAGTTTCCTAACATTAAGAGTGTACTTCCAATGAAGAATTTTTTGTAAGTACTGTCTGTTTTGGCATATTGAGCTTTGACTTGTAGCGTGCTTGCCATCATTAAAATCAAGGCGAAGCATAAAATTTTCTTTTGCATATCAATTGTTTTGTTGTTAAATGATACTGCAAAGGTAGATGGACGAGATGCCACAACTCGTTCACTTAAGTTAAGAAATGCCGCTACGTTTTATCTTTTTCAAGAATCCTTGCCCTTAGTCTGCTCAATGATTGAGGCTTAATACCTAAAAAACTGGCTAATTGGTGTTGTGGTACACGCTGAATGAGGTCTGGTCTATTTTGCAATAAGTTCAGGTAGCGTTGTTCGGGCGAAGAAGTCTTAAACTCGTCAAAGTCTATTTGTTGTTTAGCCAACAATTCTTCGGACAACATTCTGCACATAATTTCAAATTTTGGAAATGTAACATTTAGTCCAGCTCCCATATCTGGGTTTGTAACCGTTAGTATAGTATCTTCTACACAACTTACGAAATATTCAGACGGAGCATTATTTGTTACACAATGCGGCACTAAACCTTCCATTTCTGTAAAAAAGGCGGTCGTTTTTTCTTCGCCATCTATGATGTAATATTTCCGTATGCATCCTTTTAAAACAAATAATTCATCCTGCGATTTCTGTCCTTCTTTGAGTAAAACAGTCCCTTTCTTTACAGAGCGAAATAAGTCTAACGAAAGTATTGCGTTTTTCTCATCTTCTGTCAGCGAAATGTATTTTGATATAAAACCAAATAGTATATTCTTCATTGTTATATATTATTATGTTATTGCCTTTGGTTAATAGTTTTCAAGTTTGGTTTTTAGTTGTCGTACATATTTTTTCAAATCACTGTCGGCCTTCAGAGAAATAATAAACTTTGGCAAAGCAAAACCCAGAGCATATTTCACAAGGTTAATGTCAAAGTCAAGCGTGTAGATAATTTCTGTCGTATTGTCAGAAATGGCGTTTACTTGTTAGGGCTACCGCACCAAATTAAGCACTTTTTAGAATTTCGATCATAAAGTTGTCATCTCTTGATGCTTTTTTACGTTTTCTTTTCAAACTTATCTTA
>REAB01000089.1 GCA_004293645.1 Cytophagia bacterium
CATGGAGGATTTTATGGATTTTAGAATAAAAAAAGAGCAACTATCGGCATTCAAGTATGCCGCTTAAGTTGCACTTGCCCCGATTTTGTCACGCACTCACCTTACTTTATCAACTTAGTCAGCACTTTTATGCACTTTTGCGGCGGGCAATCTTCGGCAATTCGCACCGTTATAGTAGCCCTTCTGGCGTTAGCGTCTGCCACGCCGCTGCCACATTGATTGCTTACCGACGTAATTTCATAGACTGTAGTAACCAAGGGCGATACATTGGTCGTGGTGGTTGAGCCAGTAACGTTGAGGGTAATTCCGCCCGTTAACATCACCGTAAATGGAAACGTACCTGATACTAAGCTGATATTCAGCGGCGTACTTTGGCCAGAATTGATGGTGGCATCGCCAGTGAGTGAAACCACCGCTTTATCGGTGGGGCATTGGTTTGTAATGTGGCTAAAAGTGCCCTGACTTGCCAGCACCGTAAGCGTGCGACCAGGCTCATCGATGGTGGGCGAAGCAACCGCCCGCCGCACTACCGTACTGGGGCTTGATTTGGACAGAAAAAGGTCGTAACATTTGGTAGTATTTGCCGAGTTGAGCGTAAATTCTACGCAAGCCACGCGGGTCCAATTCGTGCCAACAATCGTGCCGATACCGTTTTCTCCGCGATAATTAATGTTAAGCGTAAAAAAAGAAGTGTCTGTTCCAACTGCAACAACGGAAGTAATGTTGTTGTAATCACCCGACGTAAAATTATCGCGGGTTGTGATGACGGGCGTTCCCGACAATTGAGCAGGCTTGAAGCCAATCCGTAGATTGGCTGTTCCCATCACAAAGGCGCTGTCGGTTGAGGTGGCTTGAATCTCTACGCAGGCCAGTACTTTATTGGTGGCACAGTTGATAGATAGCGGTATTGCCCGTAAATTGTAGCGTCCTTGCGATAATGCAGATGTGGACGTTATTACCCAAAGTAGCCCCAAGAATAATACTTCAAAAATGTGCTTTTTCATCGGTTTAAAAAAGATATGTTATGAACTTAAGTTTATTATCAATTTTCGTGCCATTCTAAAACATTATTGCTGAAAACCTACCGTTGTTGATGCGCCACAGTGCGTTGTCGGTGGCATCTGGTGCGCCGTCTAAGTTATAATCGGTGTCTAAATAACGGCCAATTTTGCCGTTGTCTGCTCGCCAAATGCCATTGTCGTTGGCATCAATCTGCGAAAATGAATCTTTGTTGCAATCGGCGGCAAAGAGCGCGTAAACAGCCCCCAATTGCCGTTGCCCGCTGGCAGGAGAACCCGCTGGGATGAACGATTGCTGGGTGGTAAAATCGTAGGTAATGGTATTGCTAATCACCGAAACTGCTCGATGCGAAACCGCTCCAATATGATTGCGGTGCGTGACGGCCACGTAATAAGTTTGGGAGGTATTTAAAACGGGGCAACTCGAAACCAGTGAAATAGTACCATTTTGCAACAACAAAGCCGCCGCCCGATAAACCGTTGAAGCGGGGCTATTGGGGCTGGTTCGCAGCGAAATCAATACCCAATCTACCATATTGGGAGTGTAACAACATAAACTTTCTGTGCCACTATAATTAAACGGCGATTTGTTGTAAGGTTGGCCTGGTGGCGTTGGCACTCCAAACTGATTTACGGGCGTTTGTCCAGGCAATAGTCCTTGTTGTTGCAGCGCATTCACCATTGTACCTGCGTTGTAAGGCCCCTCCAAAAACACTTTTATTGTTAAACAAACCGTGGTCGTGGCTGGGTTTGTTACATTGACCTGAATAGTGGTGCGGGCACTCTCGCAGCCGCTTGCTGTTTGTGAAACATAATACAAAACACTCCCTACGTTGGCCGTTGAAGGGGTTGGCGCAGTGTTGTTGCTTGGCCCACCGCTCGATGCCGCGTACCATCTCAAATTACTACCAGAGGCAGAAAGCGGCAATGCCGATTGGTTTTGGGCGTAATTGACGGGGCTGGTGGCCGTTGGCGCATTTGGAACGGCATTAATCGTAAAAGCGGCACTCATTGTTCCAGTTACGTTTGGGCCATTTGAAGCTACAAATACTTTATACCCGCTTCCAGAAGCAGTTGCGGCTGGAATGGTCGCCGTAAGTGGGCTATTGGTACCCGTGGTGGTGATGGGAGAAAAATTATTACCCGTGGCATCTGATAAATATACTTGGTAGCTGCCGCTGGCGAGATTGGTAGTAAAACTGACACTTACGGTTTTGCCTGCGCAAACGGGCGTAGTTGCAACCGCACCCGTCGTAATAAAAGGAGCAGGAGCTGCCACATTGAGGTGATAATCGTGGGCTTCGCCAAACGACATACTGGCGCAGGGGTCGGTAACTTGCCCAAAAGATTCAAAGTTAGAACGGATTCTGAGCCTTACAATGCCCGACGTAATATTGGGAATCGTGAAAGTCCCCGTGGCATTGGGGCTCATCGTGGGCCTTGTAGTACCATTAGTTTGATAGACCATTTCGGCGCTTTCAAACAAACCATCGCGGTCATAATCAACCCAAACGGCAATGTGTTGGTTAAAATAAACGCTACCACTCAAACGGACAGCCCTGGCAATGAAGGTGTAAGCTTGGCCTGCGCTAACGTTGTAAGTAGTGGCAGTAAAAATACCATGATTATTAGCCGAACAACCTGTTGAAGTAGTTTGGATAATGTTCGGACCAGAACTGGGTGCCAATAGAAAATCATCAATGATGACGCCCAACGAACTGCAGGAATTGGCATAAACAGGAACGCAGTAATTTAGAGTAGTTGTAATGCTAAAAACTATGCTAAATTCTATTGAGTTTGAGCATCTTACTCGGTAATAATATTGCGTAAATGCCGTAGTACCCTGGTCTAAAAAAGTAGTTGTGTTAGGTGCGGTGCCGCCCACAGCTACAAAACCATCGATGGGAGAAGTGATAGAACGCTCAACGATAAAGCCCGTTTCGTTGCTCGAATTATCGGTAAAAGTAATCGAAATGCCGCTGCTGCTTATTGTTCCTGCCACGTTACTCGGTACGTTTACCCCCGTTACGACTGGTACACAATTTAAGCTATACTGATTACTGGGGTCTAAGCGGAGCGTTAGCCCGTCGGTTACACGCCCATACTGGCCACTTGTAAACACACTACCACAAGTGGTAGGATAATACGACATAATATTACTGAGCAAAGGACTAAACAACTGCCCCTGAGCGTCTTTGACCGTACCAATATAGTTGCAATCCAATAACTTGACCGAATCGGGGTCGCGGCCGTAAGGGTCGGCGGGGGTGTCGCACAAAAAATCGCCTTTGTTAGTGCAATTCGCCGCCATATTGGGTGGCCTTGCTACCAGCTCACGGTCTATGATTGGCCCATTGCTACCCTGAAACGTGTGCAGTAAACTAAAATAATGCCCCATTTCGTGCGGGAAAGTATGCCCGTCAATCACATTATCCGCCTTAACAAATATTCTATTGGTGGTGTTAGAAGTACTCGAAAAATAGGCGTAGCCAGCCACGGGTGTACCGCCCGACGTGATAACATTGGGAAAATAAACGTTGATGGCGTTGTTTACATCGTTGGTACTACACAATGCGGATTCTTCAGAATTGTCAAAACTAAAATAGGTGGTATTGTTAATATAATTGGGTGAACTACCGCAGAGATAAAACTGAATATTTGAATTGATATACAACTGGTTGAGCCGAACTAAGCCAGTATTCAAATCGGCCAAACTCAGGCCACCCGTGCCGTCAGAACGACGAATGATGTGTGCTTTGATGGGCAGATAAGTAGGCGTTGTGCTTATTTTGGCGTGAGCAAAGTGCTTTTTCAAGTCCAAAATTCTACGATTACGATTTTGTATATCTTCCATTTTTTCGTCGGGGTTGCCACATGGCACTACCTGCGACCAAGTTTCGAGCGAAACGAGGAAGAAACAAAAGAAAACTACCCGTAAAATAGGATGTAAAACTTGGAACATTTACAGTACTCTTTATCTTGAATACGCGTTCTTATCTATTAAGTTTATTAAATGTCGTTGAGTTAAATATCATATTGTTCATTAACAATAAGTATGCCAGCTTAATAGCAAGTTATCATATAAATTCTTTAAAATGAAAAAGTTAGCAGCGAAATAACCAAAAAAGGAAGTGAAACAACCAAAAAACAGAGTAGAATATTTTTTTCTATTAGGGATATTTTTGGAGTACCCGCTTTGGTAAATGTGGCATTTCAATAATGCACCTTTGTAATGCAGAAGGGGCAATTACCATGCCAAAAGTTCACTAAACCAATAGATCATTGGCATCTCTATTGCTGAAAATAGCGCACGGTGAGTTTTCAAAAAATATACCCTTCAATTAAGTACTTTGCTCACAAATTGGACACGTAGCCGCGTCCCAGCATACGCATTTGGCGGGCTATTTGTGACGTGCGGTTTTGAACATAGCTCGAAGGGTTTTTGGCCGAAAACCGCCGTGGACTGGGCAACACGGCGGCAATGCGCGCCGCTTCCATGCGGCTTAGCTGGGCAGAAGATTTACTGAAAAAACGTTGCGCGGCGGCCTCCATACCAAACGTCATGTTGCCCGTTTCGGCTACGTTCAGATATACTTCCAATATGCGCTCTTTACCCCAGACGAGTTCTATCAAAAACGTAAAGTAAACCTCCAAGACCTTGCGAATATAAGAACGGTCTTGCCACAAAAATACATTTTTGGCCACTTGTTGCGAAATAGTGCTGGCCCCTCTGATTTTTTTGCCGCGCAGGTTGTACTTTAAAGCCTTGCCCATGGCCTTAAAATCGAAGCCCCAATGCTGCGGAAAAAGCTGGTCTTCGGAAGCTACCACGGCCAACGGCGCATCTTTCGACATTTCGCTCATTGGGGTCCAGTCCGAATATATTTTGGTATTTTTGCCTTCAAAAACCGCCTCTACTTTGCGCGCTATCATCAAGGGAGTAATCCAAATGGGCAAAAATTTTAGACTTATTACCCAAACGAGCGTTCCCAAAAAAGAATAAAGGGCCGCTTTTAAAAACCAGCGCCGCATGGCAATGAGCCACGACTTGGTGGTTACTTTTGGCAAAGTAACTCTGGTACGAACGCGATTTTGGGCTATTTTTTTTGGCATTGGGCTACAAATGAAGCGCAAAAATCGAAAAAATGATTTGTATCTTCAAACCAAAAACAAGTTAGAGGCGGCGCGGTCGGCAAATAACTTGCCCTGTGGCGTTAAATGCAGCACGTCATCTTCCAATTTGAGCCAGCTTTTTTGCTGCATTTCAGCCATTGCTTTCTGAAACGACAGCGGCGGCGTTTCGCCCAAAATCGCGCGTATTGTCCGCAAATCACAGCCCCACATGGTGCGTAGGCTGGTTAGCAGGTAATCGTTTACTTGGTCAAAACGACTTAATTCTTCTCGCTCAAAAGGCAGCTTTCCAGCCTGCAAAGCCTTGATATACTGCGCATTATTAGCCACATTGTACTGCCTCGAATGGCCGTTAAACGAATGGGCACTCGGCCCAATGCCCAAATAAGGCCGCCGCTTCCAGTAGCTGCTGTTGTGGCGGGCGTAGTGGCCTGGTTTGGCAAAATTCGATATTTCGTAGTGCTCGTAGCCGTGGGTGGTGAGTTCGGCAATGAGTTTTTCAAACTGCTGTACCGATAGTTCTTCGTCTATTGGCAAAATCTCCCCTTTTTTGAGCCACTTGCCAAACGCCGTTTGTGGCTCAATGGTCAAATTATAAGACGAAATATGCGGCACTTGCAACGCCACAGCCTGCTCAAGGTCTTGTTGCCATATTTGGTTGGCATCGGTGGATTGTCCTGTTTGCTGCCAAACGCCGTACATCAAATCAATGGTCAAGTTTTCAAAACCTGCGTCTTGCGCCCGCTTTACGCACATTTGGCTTTCTTGGGCGGTGTGGGCGCGGTTCATGCGTTTGAGATAAGGCTCATAAAACGACTGAATGCCAATGCTCAACCGATTGCCAAACGCACGAAGTACCCGCAATTTATCTTGGCTGAGGTCGTCAGGATTGGCTTCAATTGTTATTTCGGCTTGTTTTTTTACCTCATAAACTCGGTGAATGGTTTCAAAAATTTGTCCAAACTCGGCCTCACTCAAAATAGAAGGCGTGCCGCCGCCTAAATAGATGGTTTCGAGTTGAGGAGTGGGCAAATAGTGCCGTTGCAGCTCCAATTCGCGGCAAATAGCGGCCACCAACTCACCTTTTGATTTTAGATTGGTACTAAAATAAAAGTCGCAATAGTGGCAGGCTTGCTTACAAAACGGAATGTGGAGATACAGGTGCATGGCTCAAAAATCGAATTCAATCACTTGCGGGTCGTTGAGCAAATGCTTAATGAGTTTTTCGTGTTGTTTTTCCGAACCTTGCACTATCCAGTTGCCCGTGATGGTATCGAGCGTGCGCGTTTGCGCACCACGCCTTGCTTGCATACCAAACTGCTCAAAAAGGTTCTCGTATTGTTTCAAAAGTTTTTGTTGAAACTTCGCCACCACGCGGTAATTCCGAATTTGGTTGCGGCGTTTTATGTAGTTTTGAACGGGCACCAAGGCATACAACGCCAAAATGACCAACGCCCCCCCCACTATCGCAATTTCATAAAGGCCGTCGCCCACGGCCATGCCCAAAGCTGCGGTAGCCCACACCGAAGCCGCTGTGGTAATGCCCGACACGCGGCTATTTTCGCGGAAAATAATACCGCCACCAATAAACCCAATGCCCGTTACAATATTGGCCGCAATGCGTCCCGCGTCGCCGCCCACTTTGGCCGAAATAATGGTAAAAAGTGTACTACCCACGGAAATCAAAATAAGCGTGCGCAATCCTGCCGATTTGCTGCGGTACTCGCGTTCGGCCCCAATGACCGTGCCAATGCCAAAAGCAACCAACAATTTTAAAATATCTTCGGGCAAAAACTCCATTTCTCTAACGGCTGTTCATGATGTCTTCAATTTCTTCGGCCTCAACTGGAATATGCGCCATGAGGTTTACGTTGCCGCTTTCGGTAATCAAAATGTCGTCTTCGAGCCTTATTCCCAACCCCTCTTCTCTGATATAAATGCCAGGCTCGCACGTAAAGACCATGCCCGCTTCAAAACGACGGTACTTATTGCCCACGTCGTGTACGTCCAGCCCCAAAAAGTGCGAAGTGCCGTGCATAAAATATTTTTTGTAAGCAGGCCAGTCAGGGTCTTGGTTGGAAATGTCTTGCGTAGAAATCAAACCCAAGCCCAGCAACTCGCTTTCCATTATTTTGCCTACTTCTTTGTGGTATTCGTCCCATACATTGCCCACAACCAGCATGGCCGTTGCTGCTTTCATGACGCGCAGCACAGCATCATAAACTGCCCGTTGGCGCGTTGTGAAGCGACCATTAACGGGAATGGAGCGCGTCAAATCGGCGTTGTAGTTGGCATATTCTGCCGCTACGTCCAGCAGCAGCACGTCGCCGTCTTGGCATATTTTATTGTTCTCAATATAGTGTAGCACGCAAGCATTTTTGCCCGACGCAATAATGGGCGTGTAAGCAAAACCTTTGGAACGCTGCCGTAAAAATTCGTGCACAAACTCGGCCTCAATTTCGTATTCGGCCACGCCTGGTTTCACCATTTTCAGCACCCGCACAAAACCATCTTTGGTAATATCAACCGCCCGTTGGAGCAACGCCACCTCTTGCGGCTGCTTCAAAGCGCGTACTTGGTGCATCAGTGGGGCGAGGCGTTCGAGGCGGTGCAGGGGATATTTTTCTTTGAAATGATTCACAAAACGCGCCTCGCGGGTTTGGGTTTGGGAGTCGTTGCGGGTGTGTTCGTTTTGATTGAGATAAATATGATCGGCCTCAAAAACCATTTGCCGAAAAATTGTCTCAAACTGACCCAGCCAGTGCACTCGCTCAATGCCAGTACGCGTTTGTGCTTGGATTTTGGTTAATTTTTCGCCCTCCCAAACAGCAATTAGGTCGCTGGTTTCGCGCAAAAAAAGTACTTCCCGAAATTTCTCGTCGGGGTGGTCGGGAAACAAAACCAAGATGGTTTCTTCCTGGTCCACGCCTGTGAGATGAAACAAATCGGTATTTTGCTTAAAAACCATGGAGCCATCGGCGTTGGTGGGCAGCACGTCGTTGGCGTTCAAAACAACCATACTTTTGGGTTTTAAAAGCGTGTAAAGCCGCTGGCGGTTGCTCACAAAAAGTTGGGGGTCAATGGGGTCGTAGCGCATCAGATGACATTTTTTAAAAATACAAATATTTGATTATCAATAAATTACACTTTATTTAGTACATTTTTCATAAACCAGTCGGGAACAGTTTCTGTTTTTAATTCTATTTGTGAACCATTAGAAATTTCGGCTATCCACACCATATTACTACCTAAACCCCATTTCGCGGGCTGTTTGCAGAAATTCAACTTTATCTGATGAAGACATGACAGTTTCAAAGGTGAAAGATTGTCCTTCTTCGAGTAATTTATGTCTCAAGAAATCGGTTAGAATGGCACTTAGATAAGAATTGAAGCCAATATCAGAAAAATCAATAAATTCGTTTTGTACAAATTGTAAAGCATCAATGAAGTTGCTTTTTTCGGTTCGTTCCAACAAAGGATGTTGCAAGAAGAAGTCAATGATATTTTTTCGTGATGTGCGAATGTTTAAATGACGAACATCAAGATAGCCTCTCTCTTTTACTTCTTTTTCAATTTCATCAGGGTTTAAATAAAATCCTAAAATATTTGGATTCAGAACAGCTTTTACGGTACTTTTTCCAGAACCATTAGGCCCCGCAAATACCCGTAATCGTCTATTGGCAATAATCATACTTTTGAAATTGTAAAGTACTTTTGCTTGATTATCTGTCTTTTAGCTATTTTTTTGACAAAATGCTTTGTGCCGTCAGGCATCACTTCAACGAGTTCGCCATTGTCGGCAACGAGTACGCTATGGCCAGAAGCCAAAGATTGCCAAAAGGCTTGGCTCACGGCAAGTTCGGCTAAGAGAGGAATTTGCTCCTCCAAATAATCAATTTCTTTTTGTTGTAGCGTCATAAAAAATGCCTTTTGAAAGCCGATTTATTGAAATATGTTACCAATTTATTACCAAATTGTGAGAGATTTGCATTTAGTCAGCAATCTTACACAAAACCTTTTGTTCTTTGGTCATTGATAATGAAAAAAATTAGCTTATTCGTTTGTTTTGTGCTGTTGAGCAGTGCCGTTTTTGGTCAAAACAAATACTGGATTTACTTCAAAGATAAACCCACGGGTGCTGCGCCGTCGGTGTCAAGTCAAACCCTTAAAAACAGAGCCGCGCAAGGTTTATCGGCCTTCGACGAGAGCGATTTGCCGCTTCAACTGGCTTATTTACGCCCTTTTGCACAACACGCCATTCAAATACAAAACACCTCGCGGTGGCTCAATGCGGCCACGGCAGTGCTTGATGCCCGTCAATTGGCACTGGTCAAGTCGTGGTCGTTTGTCAAAAACATTCAACCCATCAATGGCCAGTTTTACGTAGCCAACGTGCAGCCCGTCAAACGTGCCATGCTCGCCCCCGTGATGACGCAGGTGCAAGCCGAAGAATTTAAAAAATTGGGTTTGACGGGCAAGGGCATTACCATTGGAGTCATTGACGCGGGTTTTTACGAGGCCACCAACAACGGTGCTTTGAAGCCTCTTTTTGAACGAAATGCCATACTCGACCAACGCGACTACGTGAACCCAGCCCACACGCCACAATTTTTCTCAGCCCCCGAGTCGTTTTCTGATTTTCACGGTACCGAAGTCATGACAGCCATTTCGGGCAACAACCGCACCGAGGGCGTACAATATGGCTTGGCCACCGATGCCCATTTTTACTTGGCCCGCACCGACCACGGGCTGCGCGAGTGGCGCGGCGAAGAAGACAATTGGATTGCGGCCATGGAGTGGATGGACAGCTTGGGCGTGCGGCTCATCAACACCTCGCTGGGCTACGCCAAAGGATTTAGCAACCCCGCCGAAAACTACGAACCCGCGCAAATGGACGGCCAAACCAGTGCCATCAGCAAAGCCGCCCAGATGGCAGTTGATAAAAAAGGCATTTTGTTGGTGGTGTCGGCAGGCAACGAAGGCGACGACCCCAATTGGCAGATTATTTCTACCCCCGCCGACGCGCAGGGTGTGCTGGCCATTGGTGCTACCAACCAAAAATTGTGGAGCAAAATTGGTTACAGCAGCGTTGGCCCCGAATTTTTGCCTTATCTCAAACCCAATGTATCGTGTTTTTCGCTTTACGGTACTTCGCTTTCGGCACCCGTCATTACGGGTTTTGCAGCTTGTTTGATGCAGGCCAACCCCGCACTCACCAATCGAGAAATACGAGCCATTATCGAAAAATCGGCGCACTTGTATCCTTATGGCAACAATTACGTAGGCTACGGCGTGCCGCTGGCCTCGCGGGCGTTGGCGTTGATTCAAAACCCAGATTTAGTTGCACAAACTGCCCGCCAAGTAAAAGTAACAGGTACTGCTTACAACCTAAAACTACCTGAAAACGAAACGGTTACGGTATTTCACAAGAAAAATGCCACGCACGTGCTGGCGCAAGAAGCCCTCCGCGCACGCGAAGGACAAATTACCATCAAACGCCGAAACGGCGAAACCCAAACAACCATTGACCTCAAAACCGAGGTAATTGAATTGATTTGGGAGTAGCAGGGTTAATTCATGTAGCGTACTGCCTTTATCAAACGAATGTTATTTAAAGGTTTAATGAGCAAGGTATTTTCGGTGGGTATGATGCCCCGCTTAATCCAGTTTGCTACGACGCTGGTGCTGGCCACTCCGAAACGTTCGCAATATTGGGTAATGGTGAGCCACTCAGAAAGCGGGTATTTTTTACCACCTACTTCAAGACTTATGGTTTCAGCTTCTATTTCTGAAAGCATATTTTTGGCCAACTTAATTGATTCTGCTGACTGCGCCAGTATTACATTCGATTTTTTGCGCATTGCCTCACCTAATAAGTGCTTTTCAGCCTCGTTGGCTTGGACAAAATAGGCCAAAAAGGCTTGGCTAACTGCTTCGAGTTCAGCCAAGTTCTGGGCTTCGTGTAATGTTTTAATTAAAGTCTCCATTGTTCATTTTTCAGGTTGGAAAGTTCATTTTAGGTTTTCTATTATTGATTCCAATTCTGCTATTCTATCCAAGATTTTGCTCTCCATTTCATCGGTCAATTGCTGCATTACCGATAAGTTTCTCAGTAAAAGTTTGAGCTGGCTTTGCTGCATCAACAACTCGCCGATTTGCTGTTTAATCTTATCCTCCATTTTTGTATCACTTCAATTGGTACGCAAAATTAATGATTTTTTGTTACGTAACAAAACAATTTTTAGGTTAGCTTACTCAAAAAAAAGCCCTGCTATTTCCTATAAGTAGCAGGGCTTTTTTGAATTTTTGGGGTTAAAATCAAGCATATTCGGATTCCAGCAAATAGTGCTGCACGTAGTCGGTAATGCCTTCTTCGAGGCTGTGAAAAGGTTTAGTGTAGCCAATGGAGCGCAGTTTGTTCATGTTGGCTTGCGTAAAATACTGGTATTTGTCGCGGATGTCGGCGGGAGTGTCCACAAAACCAACTTGGGGCGCAACTTGCATGGCCGCAAAAGTGGTGTTTACCAAGTCTAAAAACGTACGCGCTTTGCCGCTGCCCAAATTGTAAATACCCGAGTTGCGGCGGTGGTGCATCAAAAACGAACAAACCTCCACTACGTCTTTCACGTACACAAAATCGCGCATTTGCTCGCCGTCTTTGAAGTCTGGGTGGTGCGAGCGGAAGAGTTTCATTGCGCCCGTATTCTTGATTTGATTGAAAGCGTGAAAAATGACCGAAGCCATGCGGCCTTTGTGGTATTCGTTGGGGCCATACACGTTAAAAAACTTTAATCCTGCCCAAAAAAATGGCGTTTGGGTTTGTTGCAACACCCATTTATCGAACTCATTTTTTGAATCGCCGTAGGGGTTGAGTGGTTTGAGTTGCGAAATCAACTGCTCGTTGTCGTCGTAGCCCAATTCGCCCAAGCCATAAGTAGCCGCCGACGACGCATACACCAGCGGAATTTGGTAGTCAATGCACTTTTGCCAAATTTTTTGCGAATATTCGACATTGAGATGGTCGAAAATAGTGTGGTCAAACTCGGTGGTGTCGGTGCGGGCTCCAATGTGAAACAAAAACTCTACCTCGTGGTAATTTTGGTCTAACCACTCAAAAAAAACTTCGCGCTCTACGCGCTCTTGAATTTTCTTTCCTTCCAAGTTGGGTAATTTTTCGGTTTTTGAAAAATCATCTACCGCAATGATGAAATTGAAGTTTTCCTCATTGAGTTTACCAATCAAGCAGCTCCCAATGAAGCCCGCCGCACCCGTAACAATAATCATACTTTTTAGTGAAGTAGTAAGTTAATTAAATGTGTTTCAAATAGTTCGGCTGGGCTTATGAAAAATTTAGGCTGCAAAATTAGTACAAATTAAAACGCCAAACTATCCACAATTTTTAGAAAAAATTGCATTTTTCTATGCCCTCAAACGATAGAAACCTTGCTGTAAACTTTTACTACTCTGCAAAAAACGCCGATTCCGTTGCCCAAAATAAGAGTAACGGAATCGGTGTAATCTTCTACAACACCTCCACTTTCGTTACATTATCATCAGACATGCGGTCAATGAGTTTGTTGTAAGGGTCTATGCCGCCTTTTACGGGTTTGCCTTTTACGGTTAGCTCAATGGTGTGCGTGCCTGGGGTGAGCTTGTGCTTTTTGAGGTATAGCGGCACTTTTTGCTTCATGCCGAGTTTATTTTTGGTTTCTTCGGCAAATACCCCAATGTCCATGTAGTTGGCAGTTTTGCCCTGGGCTATTTCCTTACCCGTTTTGTCGTAGTAGAGTTTTTTGGTTTCTACGGTCAATTTTACCTTGTACTGGTCGCCTTTGAGCGGCGTGGCTTCTACTTTGGTAACTTTGTTTTCGTACAACGCTATTTTCTTGATGCAGTCTTCCACAAAGTATTTCAACGAGTCGGGGGTTTGGGCGTAAATGCTGTTGTACCATTCGTCAGTGGTGGTGAAAGGTGCCTTTTGACGGAAAGCCGTTTTTTGGGCGTAGTCGCGGAGCCAGCCATTCAGTTTTTGCTCGCCCACCATGTCTTGCAGGGCGTAAAAAGTGAGCGTACCTTTTCCGTACCAAATGTAGCTACCGTTCTCGTTGTCCATCAGTGGTTGTTCGCCTTTGCTTTCTGTACTACGTCCGCGCAAATATTGGTCGAGGGCGTATTTGAGGCGTTCTTGCATTACGTCGCGGCCGTAAGCGTGGTGCAGCACCATGTGGGAGCTATATTCGGCCAATGCCTCGGCAATGTTGTTGCCACCGCGCGTAAAGCTCGGCATCACTTGGTGTCCCCACCATTGGTGCGCTACTTCGTGGGCCGTTACGTAGTAGGCATAATCGGTTTTATTGGGGTCAGAAAAATCGGCCAAAAATCCGAAACTCTCCGAATACATGATGGTATTGGGAAACGACTGCGCAAAGGTCTGATAACGAGGAAATTCCAAGATACGCATCTGTTTGAACTGGTAAGGCGTAAAATTGGCCGAACAATATTTAAGAGCATCTTTGAGACCCGCCATGAAATTGCCAATGTTTTTGTTGTGCGTTGGATGGTGAAAAATCTCTACCTTAATATCCTGTCCGTCAGAGTTTTTGACGGTTTCGCGGTGAACGGCGTACTTGGCCGAAGCTACGTTGAAAAACAAGTCCATCACTTCGTTTTGCTTGTAATTGAAGTACTTGCGTCCGTCTTTCACCCATTCTTTTTGCAAATACCCAGGCATAATTGCAATTTGGTCGGGTTCGGTACTGACCGTTCCTTCAAACGTAATCCAGTCGCCTTCTTGGCTAAACAGAAAGTTTTTCAAACCCACCGAATCGGTGCGGGTGGGCATTTCAAACTCCCGAATTGGCATCTTGTACTTTTTGCGGTATCGCTCCGACGAAAGCTCGCCTTGTTGGTTATATCCAATACTCGGAAACAAATCGCCATGGTTTAGGAAAGTGCCGTTTTCGGCAATGGTAAATTGGTCTTCGCCGCTTTGCCGAAACCCTCTAAATTCACCGTGAGAAACGATTTCCATGAGCGCCGAATCGTTGGGCATCAATGTTTTGGGAAGTTTGTAAATATAAAACCGCTGTAAGCTGTCATTGAGTATCTTTTGGGGTTCTATGCCATTGATTTTGAGGCTCATTTTGTAATGTGGAAAACCACTGCCTACGTTCAAAATCAAAGAATCAAGTGGGCGATTGTGTTTATTTTTTATCATAAATCGTCCGCGTGCGTCCACCATGCGTTTGTTGGGAAACAAGTCTATTTCTACCTTTACCGAGGTTACTTTGGGCTGTGGTTTGAGGTAGTATTTGCGGTAGTTTTTCTCGTATGCTACGCTTCGCTCACGGCCTTCTTCGGCAGAACGGTATTTGTTCAAAACGCTTTGGTTGTAATAAATATAGCCCGCTGCGCCCAGCCAAACAGCACTAAAAACGGTGAGCAACGCACCCGTGGCGGGCGTAAAACGCTGCATGGCCAATTTCCAACGGTTTTTGAAGTTGGTTTCTGTCCCGCGCGACCAAAATAAGTTACCAATTACCAAAAACACCGCTGCCAAACCACCCCAACACAGCAAATACCAAAGCGTATTTTGGATAAAGCCAAAGCCGTTCATATCGGAGTACGTACCCGTAGGCACGGCGTTGAAATACAACAAGGCGTATTTGTATTCAGAAAACGCCCGCGTGCCGTACAGTACTGCCCAAAAAGCGATGTTTACCACGTGGCCCGTCATTTTATTATTGACCAGCGTATGAATCAAAAACGTAATCATGGTCAAGAACGTCCATTGCAAAATAGCAACGCTGTAACCCTGCAAATACAGGCCAATTTTATAGTCAAAAAACCCTTTGATGGTTTGCCAAGTAATGCCGCACAAGATACCGAGCAACGGAATGAGCAGCATTACGCCAATCATGGCCAAAAATTTAGAACCATAAATAAGCCAATTGGGCAACGGAAGTGCGTCGCTGATGAGGTGAAAATTGACGGTGCGGTCGCGGTGAACAACCTCGCCCGTGATGAAAATAATCAAGATAATGACCACAAAATAAAACGTGTTGTCTTTGGATTCGAGCATCAAAAACGTAGTGGGCAGCGAGTCGGTGCCGTACATTTGGCCTGCGTACTGGTTATCCAAAAACATGAACAACGCCGCCGCCAGCAAAATAGCAATGAAGAACGGGTCGCGGATAACGTTGCTAAATTCAATTTTGGCCATGCTGAACATTTGCCCCAAGTACCTGCTCATAGAATATACTTTTGAAGCCACGGGCAAGTCTGACAAAGAGCGAGTTATGGCTCGTTTTTCTTCTTTGACCTTTGATAATTTTTGCGCTTTGGGGCTTAAAAACTTCTGAAAATCAAACTTGAACAACAAGTACAGCAAGGGCAGCAATCCCACGCCAATCCAGAGCAGGCGGTTCCATAAAAAATTACCTTCGAGCGGAAATAAGCGACTGTTTTGTTCTGAAACTGTCCAATAGCGCGTCAGGTCGTCGAGGGCGTTGAGGCCAAACGGGTCGAGAATGGCGGCGAGGGTTTTGTTGTCTAAATCTGACATCAACGACGATGCCACCAAATACCCCACCAACAGTACTACACCGCCCGCGTAGGTTACAAAAACGCGCTTGGTGAGGGCAACGAGGCTAAAAAATAGGCTTCCCGCAAAAAACAAATTGGGAATACCCACCACCAAATACGGCCACAAATAATTGACCAAACTAAAAGGCCCAATGCGCTCGGCGTTGTCGCCTACCTCGAAGGTTTTGCCAATCCAGCAGCCCATCATATGCCCCACAATCATGCCCGAGCCAATAAAAATCAGCGTCAAAAACGACCCCACGAAACGCCCCATGAGGTAGCCTTTTTCGGTAATGGGGTAGCTAAAATAATAGTTTTGGGTTTTGTGTTCGATGTCCCGATACACGGGTACGCCCATTACTGCCGTAGCAACCATGATGGCAAACACGCACAGCACCGCAATGAAAGTACCCGCCGAAGCTGGACCGTTGACAAAGACTTTCTCGGAAGTACTGCCACTCGTACTCACAGAGCCAAATATGGCCAGCAAAATCGAAAACAAGAACATCACCGTCCAATATGCCCACGTAGCAGGGCGTTTGAAGCGGTATTTGAGTTCAAATGATAAAATTTTTGAGAACATGGTTTGTGAAAATTAGTTTTTGAAAAAATGGAACGCGGACGGTTCGCCGCAGCGATAACGCAGATGCAAGCAGCGCGGATTAAAAAATCAGTGTAAATCCGCGTTACAGCGTATCTGTGTTATCCGCGTTCTAATGCTTTTATTCCATTACTACACCGCCAATCCTTGCCTTGCTGTAATCTCTGCAAAATAGACATCTTCCAAGTCGGGGGTGGCAGCTTCAAAGCCCATGAGTAGCTCGTCGGCAACGACCCGAATCTGGGTTTTGCCCATTTTCAACGAACTCGAAATAACTTGATAATCAGCACGATATTGGTCTAATTCTGGTTTTTCGATGAGTTTTCTGAATACTTTTCCATTGAGCGAAGCCACCAACTCGTTGGGATTTCCTTTGGCTACCACCTCACCAAGGCAAATAATGGCCATGTCCGAACAAAGATTGGTTACGTCTTCTACGATGTGGGTGGAGAGAATTACAATTGTATTTTCACCAATTTCAGAGAGTAAGTTATGAAAACGATTGCGTTCGGCGGGGTCAAGGCCTGCGGTGGGTTCGTCCACAATGATGAGTTTGGGGTTGCCTATCAGGGCCTGTGCGATGCCGAAGCGTTGCTTCATACCGCCCGAATAAGTGCCAATGTTTTTCTTGCGGACATCGTAAAGGTTTACTTTTTGCAATAACCCCGCTACAATTTCTTTGCGCTCACGGCTGTTGCCGATGCCTTTGAGGTCGGCAATGTGGTCGAGCATGGTTTCGGCACTCACGCGCGGATATACGCCAAACTCCTGCGGCAGGTAGCCCAGTATTTTGCGTACTTCCTCTTTTTGGCGAAGCACATCAATTGTATCCAACTGAACACTCCCGCTGTCGGCTTCTTGGAGGGTGGCAATGGTACGCATGAGCGAGCTTTTGCCCGCGCCGTTGGGTCCAAGTAGTCCAAACATTCCTTGGTTGATGGTAAGCGACACATCTTTGAGGGCTTGGACTCCGTTGGAATAGGTTTTGGAAAGGTTTTCGATTTTTAGCTGCATGAAAAATAGGGTTTAATTAGTTTTGGTGAAAATAGAGAAAAAAGCGGTGTATTTGAAAATATATGTGATTAAAGGGCTGATTGGCGTGATAAACGCAATTATATTTGGATAAGCAGGGGTTTTTGTACATTTGCTAAAAAATAACTTCAATATGACATCTTTTCAATACATCACCGACAAAAAAGGGCGCAAAAAAGCGGTAATTTTATCCATGAAAAAATGGCAAACATTACAAAAAACCTACGATTTGCCCGATTTGGAAGAAGAATCTGACGATAAGCCAGTTTTTACCAAAGCCGAGATTTTGGACAATCTTAGAGAGGCAGTAGAAGAAGTAAAACTCTACCGCCAAGGCAAGATACAATTGCAAACAGCCGATGAATTTTTGGAAGAACTCAAACAAGAAGGCTATTTATGAAAGTTATTATTGGCAAAAAATTCAGCCGTGATGTCAAACGGTTGGCGAAAAAATATGCTTCTATTGCTTCAGATGTGGCAGGTTTATTAGCAGAATTAAGCCAAAACCCACAAATTGGCACACCACTTGGCCACGATTGTTACAAAATCAGAATGGCTATTTCTTCAAAAAAACAAGGTAAGAGTGGCGGCCCGCGTAGGGGGGAGCGAGGGTAATTACTTGTGCCAAAATAGTGGACGAGCGCGTTATTTTATTGACCATTTATGACAAATCTGAAAAAGAAGATTTGTCAGATAAAGAATTGTTGGCATTGTTACAAAGCATAGATGATGACCAAAATTAGGTCAAAAGAGTACTGTTTACTCCCCGCCAAAAGCCTAACTTTGTAGCATGAAATCAATCATTGGCTTTTGCTTTTTTATTTTTGTGTTTGTTCAGTGCCAACAAACCGAAAATGTGGCTCAGTACGAACCGCTGGCCAAGCAGCATTGCGGCGGCTGCCACCAATACGCCGACCCCGCGCTGCTACCCCAAGCTACTTGGAAAAACGACGTGCTGCCCTACATGGCACTCAGGATGGGCCGCGACGAAGATTTGAAAGAAAAACTCAACGTGCGCGAACTAAGTGCCAACGATTTGCGCTACAAACCTGCCCAACCGTTGGTGTCGGTGGCCGATTGGGAGAAAATAAAGGCGTACTACTTGGCCAAAGCTCCCGAGACATTTGCACCTGCCCCAGCCCGCGAAGCCCCCGCTTCTATTTTGAGTTTGTTTGAAGTACGCACCGCCACCTTGCCCTCTGCCCAACTTCCCAATGTTACCTGCGTAAAAATTGACCCGCTAAACCAACTCGTTTATGCAGCCGATGAAGTAAACAAGGCCGTTTGGGCCACCGATGCCACGGGCAAACCCCAACAACGCTTTGGCGAACAGCCCGCCGTCAGCGATTTGCAGTTTTTGGACAAGGCCAACCGCCGCTTGCTCGTAACCTACATTGGCGAAAGTGTCAAAGTAACGTTTCAAAAAAATGGCTACGCACAAGTGGTAGATTTGGACAAAAAAGGTAGTTCTGATTTACGCCTTACTCAGCTTTATCGCCCCACCCAAACCCTCGAAGCCGACTTAGACAACGACCAAATACCCGAACTGATTACCTGCGAGTTTGGCGTGATAGAGGGCGAACTCTCGGTTTGGAAAAAACAAAATGGGAAGTATCTCAAAAAAACGCTGAGCAACACGCCTGGTGCCGTTCGGAGCGTTTTGACCGACTGGAACAAAGATGGGCGGCTCGACATCGTTGCGCTTTTTTCGCAAAGCGATGAGCGCGTGGTTTTGTATTTGAACAAAGGAAAACTGGCATTTGAAGAAAAAACGCTGCTGCGGTTTCCGCCCGTTTATGGGTCAAGTTACTTTGATTTAGCCGATTTGAACGCCGATGGCCGCTTAGACATTGTTTACACTTGCGGCGACAATGCCGACTACTCCACTGTTTTTAAGCCTTATCATGGCGTGTATTTATTTGAAAATCAAGGCAATGAACGCTTCCAACAAACCATGTTTTATGCCATGAACGGGGCCTATAAAGCCCTGCCCCGCGACGTGGACTTGGACGGGGACTTAGATTTGATGGCGATTGCTTTTTATGATAACCCCGCCGAAACGCCCGAAGCCAGTCTGCTTTATTTCTCAAACGACAACGGCACTTTCAAGCCCTACACCATTCCGATTGGCCGCGCGGGGCGTTGGTTGGCGTTAGATGCCGCCGATTTAGACCACGACGGCGACATTGATTTTGCGCTCGGCAGCCACCCACTCGGTCTTACAGCAGGCGAGCTTCGCAAAGAATGGGCCAACAGCACTGGCCTCACTATTTTGATAAACCAAGCCGCGCAACTCAAAAAATAAAAGACCTCCGAAAGTCGCTGGCTTTCGGAGGTCTTTTACGGTCGAGATAAACGTCGGGGAGGTTTTAAAACCTCCCCGACGTTGGGTTTATTTTTTCTTCAAACTGGCCAAATATTCTACTAAATCAACCAGTTCATTTTGGGTCATGCCTTCGTGGAGGCCCGCCGTCATCAACGATTCATCGAGCTTTTTCATCGAAACCACTTGGTTCATTTTATAGTTTTGCGACGTGCCGCCAGGAAATTTGAGCGTCAAGTCGGTTTCGGTTTTGCTGGCCACAATGCCCTGCATGGTGCTGCCGTCTTTGAACTTTACTTCGTAGCCTTCGTAGCCAAAACTCACGCCCGCACTGGGGTAAAAAATGGCTAAATACTGGCCATCTTTGCCGTATTTACTACCAATCTCGGAGAGTTTAGGGCCAAAATCCATGCCTTCGCCGTTTATTTGGTGGCAAATGGCGCACTGCGCCGCAAACACTTTTTGGCCGTTGGTAGCGTTGCCCGTCATGGCAGCAAGTTCGCTCACCGAAGGCAATTTCTTGGCAGCCGTTGCTTTGCCACCCGCATCCAAGTACTTGGCAGCTTCGCTACGAATGGCCTTGCGCCACGCATGACTTACACCTTCTACGGCGGCGGCTTTGAGGTCGCCCGTCAGTTTATTGGTTTTTAAGAGTTCAATGGCCATTTCTTCCCCGTCCCAACTGCCCCCAATGGCGCGGGTGGCTTCGCGGCGCAAGGCCATGCTGCGTTTGGGGTCTAAGGCTACGGTTTTCAGTATATTGAGCGACTGCTTATTGCCTACGCTTCGCAACGATGCCAAGGCGGCGGTAGCTTTGGTGGCATCTTTCCCGTTTACGTTGGCCCATATCAAGGCTTCGCCGTTTTGTTTGAGCAACTGGCGTGCCGCGTCGCGCCCTATGTTTTCGGTTGGTTTGCTTACGGCCAATTCTACCAAGCGTTTGTTTTCGGTAAGTGGCTCATAGCGGCCTATCATTTCCATGTATTCGTCCGTGCCGTAAGTGGCATCAAGGAGTTTTTGGAGCGATTGCCGCGCCATGGGCGAGGTTTTTACAAAAGTGGGGTCTAAATGGCGTAGGCACAACTTGGTGATGGCGTTGTCGGTAGATGCTTGCATTAAACCCAGCAGCGCGTTCGATTTTTCAGTAGCTCCAGGGTTAAAATCAAACGCCCTGAAATAGCGCAAACGCTCTTTGAGGGGAGCCGATTGGTCGGAAGCTAATTTGGCCAAAAACGGCACCGATTCCTTGGTACGGGCGCGCCATACAATATCGCGGCTGCCCAAATTAGCGAGCGGGTCGGTCGTAATTTTACGCCAAGCGGCAAAATACTTGTCCCATTGCCCGTCGGCTCCTGAGCCAAGGGCTTCCAAATACCAGCGGTCTTTGCCGTCGTGTTGTTTGGCCAATTGCGCCCACAAGTCGGCGGCCAGTTCTTCTTGGTTGTGGCGCAATGCCAGCGCACACTCGCGGCGCACTTGCGCGTCGGGGTCTTTTACCAACTGCATCAAATAAGGCGTAAGACTGGCTTTGGTTTGACGTGCTGCCCGCAGGGCCGTAATTCGAAGGTCAGGATTGGCATCTTTCATACCCATTTCCAAGTATTTTACGCCATTGTCCAATTTACTCAACAACCACAAAGCACGGGCTTTCATGCGTGGGTTCTCCGCTTTCTGATACATGTTTGCCAGCTCTATTTCGGCGTTTGCACCCATGCTGCGGAGTTTGTTCCAAGCATGGTAACGCACCGACAGGTTGGGGTTTTGAAGGGCTTCCATTGCGCCAGCCAACGTATTAAAATCGTAGTTTTTTACTTTATAATTTATGTTGGCAGGTGCTACCCTAAATACCCGTCCACGGTTCAAGTCGCCAGCTTGGTGGCCGCCCACACCTGGGTCGTACCAGTCGGCGGCAAACAGCGAGCCGTCGGGTGCCACGCACACATCCGAAGGCCGAAACCATTGATTGCGTTTGCCATACAATACATTCACTATTTCGGCGGTGTAGCCTGCTCCTGCTTTTTGCACCGGATACGAGCGCACCACGTTGGGGCCAGCATCGCAGTGAATCATCTGATTTTGAAATACTTTGGGCAACAAATCGCCCTCATACACGAGCATACCCGTGGGCGAACCCGCTCCCGTTTGAAGGAGATTAGGAATGCTGCCGGGGTCGTTGAGGTGCCAGTGGCGTTGCGGAATTTGCTCTTCGAGGTTGGTGCGGTTGGTACTCCAGCCCGCGCCCGTCATTTCATCGGTATAGCCGTAGTTGCCATATTCCATTACGTAGTTGATACGCACGCCCTTGTTGCCGTCGTCGTCGTTGTCTGACTGCCACATGGTGCCGTAGCTGTCCACGGCGACTTCATAATTGTTGCGGAAATTATGCCCCAAAACCTCCACATTTTTAAAGTTAGCATCGCACCGAAATACCATGCCCTGTTTGTAGTTTTTGAGATTGATGGCCCGCCCGTCTTGGTCGAGTACGGGCTGGCCTTTGCCGTCGAGCAATTGCTCGCCCGCGTTGCCAAAGTTGAAATAAAACTTACCGTCTGGACCAAACACAAAAGCGTGCATTCCGTGGTCGTGCTGTTCGCCTTTTATGCCTTCAAAAATTATTTCTTTTTTGTCAGCTTTGTCATCGCCATTTTCATCGGTAAACAAATACACGTAAGGACTCTGCGATACCAGCACTTTGTTGCCCATCACAAAAATACCCAACGGCGAGTTAAGTTCTGTTCCTTGATAAAACACCTTATTTTTGTCGGCTTTGCCGTCGCCGTCGGTATCTTCCAAAATCACAATGCGATCGCCTTCGTTTTTGGTTGGATTGCCCGTAATGGCGGGGCGGTAGTTGTAGGCTTCGAGCACCCACACGCGGCCACGGTGGTCAATATCAATGTCGGTGGGGTTGGTGATGGCTGGTTCAGACGCAAATAAGTTGGCTTCCAAACCCTCGGCTACTTCCAATGCGCCCACGGCATATTTTAAGTCGTGTTTTTGGTCTTGGGTAAGTACCGAAAACAAACTGTCTAATTTGTCTTGCGCACCCCGACTTGGGTTGGTATTTTGGTAAGAAGCCAACAACAAACCCACTACCGCCAAGCCTGATAATCCCCAGATATACTTTTTCATTTTGTGTAAAATTTGGTTATTAGGAAAACATTATTCACGTCAATCGTTTGTAAAAGCAAATTGTTTTTGATTTATAACGCTTTACACAAAACTTTATGATTATTTGACAATTTTTGGAGGCCGTTGCCTATGTCTTCAAGGGTGATTCAGTTTGCTTGGACTCAAACATCAGAACTGCGGCGCAGACAAGTTTGGTGTAATTTTTTGGTAAACAGTTACTCGGAGCAACAATGTCGGGCAATTTTGATGTTAGTGGGAGCTTGCTTCACAAAAAAAGAGTGGGCGCATCTCGTTGATGCGCCCACTCTTTTTTTGTGAAGCAATTAATCTATTTTTTTATCTTTCCAAAACCGCGCTCAGCGGCGTAAACTCCAAGCCCCACGCTTCGGCTACTGCCTTATAGACTATTTTTCCGTTCACTACGTTCAGTCCTTTTTTGAGTTCTTCGTTTTGGGCGCAAGCGGTTTGCCAGCCTTTGTTGGCCAACTGAATGGCGTAGGGGAGGGTAGCATTGGTGAGGGCCAACGTAGAAGTGTAAGGCACTGCGCCAGGCATATTGGCCACGCAATAATGCACAATTCCGTCTATTACGTAAGTGGGGTTTTCGTGGGTGGTGGGCTGGCAGGTTTCGATACAACCACCCTGGTCCACGGCTACGTCCACCAATACGGTCCCTTTTTTCATGAGTTTGAGCATTTCGCGCGTGATGAGGTGCGGTGCTTTGGCCCCTGGAATCAAGACGGCCCCCACAATGAGGTCGGAGTGCTTAATGAGCTGCCGAATATTGTATTCGTTCGACATCACGGTGTCGGCGTTGGCGGGCAGCACGTCGTCCAAATACCGCAAACGGTTCAGATTGACATCGACAATGGTTACGTTTGCGCCCAAGCCTGTGGCCATTTTGGCGGCTTGCGTGCCTACAATACCACCGCCCAATACGAGCACGTTGGCGGGCTTTACGCCCGCTACGCCGCCCAACAAAATGCCGCGTCCGCCCATGGGTTTTTCCAAATATTTGGCTCCTTCTTGAATGGCCATTCTACCCGCTACTTCGCTCATGGGTACGAGCAAAGGCAACGAGCGGTCGGTTTTTTCGACGGTTTCGTAGGCCAAGCAAACAGCTTTGCGAGCTATCATGGCGTGGGTAAGCTCTTCTGACGACGCAAAGTGAAAATACGTAAACAACAGTTGGTTTTCTTTGATGAGCGGGTATTCTACCGCAATTGGCTCTTTTACTTTGACAATCATGTCGGCAATGCCATAAATGGCCTCAATGGTGGGCAACATTGTTGCGTCTGCTTCCGCGTATTCGCTGTCTTCAAAACCGCTGCCTTCGCCTGCGGTGGCTTGTACATATACGCTGTGGCCGTGCCGCACAAATTCTGACACGCCTGCGGGGGTTAAGCCCACGCGATTCTCATTGTTTTTGATTTCTTTGGGTACGCCGATAACCATGATTGTAAGTAAGTTTAAGAATGAGTTTTTGAATGATGGTACAAAATTAAGCGACGCAAAAATATTTTCGGCTATCTGAAATGAAATAAGAAAATAGTTGCACAAAAAACGTGCACAACAAAAAATATTTCTACATTTAGCTAAAAAAATGGTTTTAAGACGAAAAAAATTCGGACGCTATGTTTGACCAAACCGACTTGCATATTTTGCGGCTGCTGCAAGGCAACGCCCAACTGACTATCAAAGAGATAGCGCACCAGATTAACCTTTCAATTACGCCCGTTCACGACCGCATCAAAAAATTGGAACGTGAGGGTGTAATTGACCGCTACGTTACGATTTTGAACCGTAAAAAACTGGGGAGGAGTTTGTTGATTTATTGCAACGTAACCTTAGATAAACAGCGGCAAGAAAACTTTCAGGAGTTTAACGAAACCATTTTGGGCCTGCCCGAAGTAGTAGAATGTTGCATGGTGTCGGGGGCGTTCGATTATTTGCTCAAAATTGTGGCTGCCGACGTGGAGAGTTACCACAATTTTTACCAAGAAAAACTCGCCACCCACCGCGCCATTTCGCACATCAGCAGTTTTTTTGTGATGTCCGAAATAAAAAGTACTACGGCCTTGCCCTTCTAAAACGCGCTGTTGGGCTAAAAATACCGTTGGATTAGTTGCTGCAATCGCTCCCAATTTCTGCTTTAAAAATAGCTCCTGTTGTAGCCGTAAATCCAGGCAGTAATACTACCTGCTGCCCGCCAATGTAGTTTATGTTGGCCGTATTGCTAATGCTGTTTTGTCCCGTTAAAGTAATAGCCCTGAATGTTTGCAGGGCATTGGCAGGAATGGGTGCTGTAACAGTTGCAGCAGTTGCTTTGACGTGTACCACCAACGACTCTGACGCAATAGACGGACACCCACTTACTTCACAGGTGGTGGTGTATGTGGTAGTAGCAGTGGGCGAAACAAAAATGCCGATGCCACTCGCAGCGTTTGACCAAGTGGCAGTGTTGGTGCAGCCATGAGCCAACAACAGCAAATTTTGACCAGAACAAACCGTAATTGGTTCAACAAAAGGCGGACGCTGCGCGATAATGATGGTTTGGTTACTCTCCAAATTTTGCAATTGATAAGAACCGTTGGGCAGATTGGTGAAGGTAGTAGCTGGAGCAGCGAGCAGCCCGTTGAGGGTTTGGGTAGAAAAACCAGCAAAAGTAACAGGGAAAGCCGTAATTTGAGGCCGCGATACGGTTAGGGTAACGGGCACACGAACGCTCGGACAAGCACCAGTACATTGCGATTGGGCATAATACACTTGGTTGCTTGTAGTGGGGGCGGGAATGTATTCAGAACCTGTTGCCAACAAAGTGCCACCCGTAGCTGCCGACCACCAACTGTAGCTTGGCAGGGTCGCGGTAGCATTGGTTATGATAGTTACCGAAAATCCTTGCACACAAAGCGGGTCTATGGCCGAGTTATCGTTTGGCAAAAGGGTCCAGATGCCCGTGGGAGAAGTACCGTTGAAGTCTGAGAGTGGTTGGGCGGGGGCAAATGTACCCGAACTTGGGATACTACCCGTTGTAATAGCTGGCGCGCCCGTTTGAAATACGGTAGTAACTACACCACCATAGCCATTATTAGTGTAAGTGCTTGGATATAAAAGATTTATAGTAGTTCCGTTGGGGCTTCTGAGCTGAAAAGACACCTCGCCATTCCAAGGGTTGCCTCCCAAATGGGGCAAGGCGCAACTACCCTGATTATTTTGGTTTTTCTTTTCCCACACAATAGATACCGACACATTGGTAACAGCACCCACCAAGCCAAAGATACTGGCCGTAGGATTGGGGCCAGAGCTGTTGCCGTCGTCGTAGCCTACGCTGCCGCCCGAATAAGCAAAAGTAGCGGGGCCACCTAAAATGCAGTTGGGGGCCGAAACTTGGAGGCCATTGCCCACAGATAGGCTGCCACCTGAGCAAACCGAACGGTTTGTTACGGTGGGAGTTGCCGAGCTAAACGGATTGACAACAACTGCCACGGGGGTGGCTTTGATGCTGCAATTGGCACGCGTAGCCACAACCCGGTACACGCCCGTGTCGGCGACCATCAAGGTAGGTGAGTTTGTGCCTACATTGGTATTGCCTTTTTGCCACTGATAAGAAGCGGTGCCGCTGCCCGAGAGGTTGGCCGTTAGCATAATGGTTTGGCCTGCGCACAATGCGGCTGCGCCTGGGGTGGTAATGGTGGCAGTAAACAGATTGTTTTGGCAATTTAAAGCTTTCAGTACGTTGATTCGTCCCGCGCCGAGCAGCCCCACAAAATTTGGGTTTTGGGTATCAATGTTGTCGGCGGTGTTTTTGATAATCTGCTCAACTTGGGCGGGAGTAAGGGTATTGTTGTTGGACAATAAAAACCCGCAGAGGCTGGCGGCCAAAGGCGAAGCCATAGATGTGCCGCTGTAGGTAGCGTAGCCGTTAAAGGGAATGGTGCTGTAAATACCCGTTCCAGGCGCGGCTATGTCCACGTAAGAACCAAAGTTTGAAAACGAGCTTTTTTTGTCGAGTGCATCGGTGCTGGCTACTGCAATGACGTTATTGTAGGCGGAAGGGTAAAGTGGAGAACTGTTGTTACTGTTGCCCGCTGCCGCCACCAACACAACGCCCAAAGCCGAGGCCGCATTGATAACATCTTGGGCAGTTTGCGAAAAACCACCTCCACCCCACGACATATTGATTACTTTGGCTCCGTTGTTGGCAGCCCAGGTTACGCCTTCGTAGCCAAAATAGATGAAGTCAGGGTTTTGATTATCGCCCGTGCATTTTACGCCCATTATTTTGACTTTGTTGTAACCCACCGAAGCAATACCGATGCCGTTGTTGGTAACAGCCCCCACAATACCAGCCACGTGCGTACCATGGCTCAAGTTGGTATTGGGCGGAATCGGATCGGTGTCATTGTCGGCTACGTCATATCCCGAAACGCAATTGGCTGCCAAGTCAGGGTGGTTGGTTTGCACGGCATCATCTACCACGGCCACCACTACGTTGCTAACACCAGTCGAAACGTCCCAAGCGGCTGGGGCTTGAATGGTAGCAAGGTGGTATTGCGTGCCAAAGCTGGGGTCGTTGGGGGTTAGTATTTTTTTGTTGAGTGGTACCAATTCTACGTACTCTACATCGGGTTCGGTTAAGATGGCCGACATCAGTTCTTTGACGCGGTTTGACTCTGTAATTTTGACCCGATACACCCTTTGAAGGCGTTCAGATTTTGAAAAATAAAATGCCCGACGTGAAGCAGTGAACGAAAAATTATTGCTCAAACGCGACAAAAAAGGCAATTCGGCGGCCATATTAACTTGTCCATTGTTCGACGTTGGCACACTTTTGTCGTCTTTCAATGGCATCTTTCATATTGCTTCCAAAGTAGTTGACAGTTTTTGAGAAATTAGTCCACAAGCATATTGCCCACTAAACATGTAGTCGGAAAAATTAGTA
>REAB01000028.1 GCA_004293645.1 Cytophagia bacterium
CCACGCATTGCTCATTTTGTACAAACAACAAACCCCACGTCAGTGGGGTTTGTTGTTTGTAGGGATTTTGTTATTGACGCAGACGCTGGCAACTTACCAGTTTGGGTTTTGAGAAAGGTTAGGAGCCAAAATTATTTCATTGGTTGGAATGGGCCATATTGACCTTGCTGAACAGACGAATGACCCGAAATTGTTCAAGAAATTACAAAATGACATTTGGGAACTTCGGACAAAATTTGGTGGACTTCAAATCAGATTGTTTGCATTTTTAATTTTCATAAATAACTAAAAATCAATAGTTTAAATTGTAATACATTCCAAGCAATGGCCGCTTAGGTTCAAGACTCAAAGCGTACTTTTGGGTTTTTGAGGCATTTCATGGCTTGGGTAAGGCCGCCAAGCGTAAGCGGAAACATGCGGTTTTCGGACCAATCGCGGACGAGCTGAATGCTGTGGGTATAGGCCCAATAGTCGGCTACGGTTACGGGGTTGAGCCACACAAAATTGGGGTATTGTTCTTTAAAACGGTTGAGCCAAGTAATGCCCGCTTCTTCGTTGTAATGCTCCACACTACCGCGCGGGTGCGTCAATTCGTAGGAAGCCATGGAAGCGTCTCCCACAAAAATCACTTTGTAATCTTTGTTGTATTTGTGCAACACTTCGAGGGTTGGCACGCGACTATGGCGGCGCGAATTGTCGCGCCAGAGGGTTTCATAGACGCAATTGTGAAAATACAGCTGCTCCAAATGCTTGAATTGGTATTTGGCCGCCGAAAACAATTCCGAACAAAGCCCAACGTGTTCGTCCATGGAGCCGCCCACGTCGAGCAGCAACAACACTTTTACGTTATTTTTGCGCGATGCGTGCAAATGAACATCCAAAATGCCGCCGTTTCGGCACGTTCCTGCAATGGTTTCATCGAGGTCGAGCTCTTCGGGTGCGCCTTCGCGCGTCAGAATGCGCAAGCGGCGCAACGCCATTTTGATGTTGCGGGTATTTAGTTCCAGGCTTTCGTCGTAGTTTTTGTAAGTGCGATTTTCCCAGACTTTGGCAGCGGTGCGGTTGCCACTCGACTCACCCTGCACCCGAAAGCCCTCGGGATTGTAGCCATTGTTGCCAAAAGGCGACGTGCCGCCCGACCCAATCCATTTGCTACCGCCCTCGTGGCGTTCTTTTTGTTCTTCGAGCAATTGTTGAAACCGCTCAAACAAGGTTTCTAAGCCCCCCATGCGTTCGATGGCCTCTTTTTCTTCGTCGGTTAGCTCGCGCGACAGGGCATCTTTAAACCATTCAGGGGGCAAATTGGCCGTCAAAATAGCCTCTTCGACGGTTTTTACGTTTTTGAAATAGTCGCCAAACAGTCGGTCGAACAGGTCGTAGTGCATCTCGTTTTTGATGAGCGCGGTACGGCTTAAATAGTAGAACTCATCTACGTCCATACCAATTACCTGCCGTTTCAGGCCTTCCAACAGGTTGAGATACTCGCCCACGCTAACGGGCAAGGCATTTTTTTTGAGCAATAAAAAAAAGTCGAGAAACATGGGAGCGTGCCGGTTAGCTACATTGGCCCAAAAGAACCCAAATAATGACAAAAATAACCACTGTGCTGATGCAGCCACCGCCCAGTTTGTTGGCTCCGTAGCCCGCTATCAATCCTTTCAATAAACTGTTCATGTGTAGCTAAATAATGTAAAATGAATAATGATAAGTACTTACTCGTAATTGTTTGTAATTACAGTAATTTGTTGTAATTGTCTGTTTATCAATTTATTATTACCAAATTACCCTTTATTACAAATCAAAAACCAAATTACCCTTTATTACAAATCAAAAATAATATAATGGCAGCGGCCAACCGCCTATTTCTGCCCAACTACTTACATGCTTTTTATTACTTTCCACATTTCGTCGGCCACAAATTGGTTGCCCAGTTCGTTGAGGTGCACGCCGTCAGTGGTCAATATGGCTTTTTCTTGGTTGTTGGGGTTGTTTTTGAGGTTATATTCCAAGAAAGCCTTGCGTAAATCTATCACTGGTAAATTTTGCTTTTTTGCTAAATCTCGAATTAATTGGGCGTATTTGTTCAAATCACCGTCTTGCTGATTAGAAAAATCGGTTCGTTCGCCAATGGCGGCGGGGGTGCAAAGAGCCACTTTTATTTGGTTGGCTTGCAATTTTTTGATAACTGCTTCGTAAAATTTGACAAACTTGTCGGGGTCGGTGCCAGTACCAGACGTGGCCTTGTGCCATACGTCGTTTACGCCCACATAAATCACCACAATTTGTGGTTTGTTGGCCAGCACGTCGTCTTCCATGCGCAGGTAAAGGTCGTAGATTTTGTTGCCACTTACTCCTGCTCCCAGCAAATTGTACTGATTTTTGAGCCCTTGTTTTTCCAGCATTTCGCCCATTTTAACGATGTAACCGCCAGGTTTGATGGCCGCTTGCGTAATGGAATCGCCAAAAAATACGACCCGAACGGTTTGGTCTTGCTGCGCGGCGATGAGCGGCAAGGCAAAAAAACTAATTTTTAGGTACTGCCAAAACTGTTTCATCAATATTTAGAGTTTAAAATGAGGTTGGGGGTTTTATCTCAACATTTGCGAGGCGTGTCGCAGTTGCTCACAATTTTACTAATTTTTTACTTAACTTTCGCTGTTCCTTCATCAATTACTTTGATTTCATCATGTTGTCCGAAAGTATTTCTTTGCCTACTCCCCTTCCTGCTGTGCGTTGGCGGCAGGTATTGGTTACGTTTACGCACTTTTTTTTCTGGGCTTGTTTTATATTTCTGCCGCTCTATTTAATCGAAAACCAGCAGCCCGTCAATTTGCCTCAGCTCAAACCAGAAATACAGAAAGAGCTTTTTCAAAAAACATTCTTTTTTAGCCAATTTTTGGCTATCATTCTTTTTTATACCAATTCTGAGGTGCTGCTGCCCCAGCTATTTAAAAAGAAAGGCGTTAGTTTTTACGTTTTGGTACTTATTCTGTGTCTTATTTTTTGCCTCACGCTGGCTTACGGTTTTAGGTACTGGATTATGCCCACTCCGCCGCGCACTTGGTTTACTTATTCTACTTTTTATTTGCTCATTTCGGCACTTGGCGTCAGCACTTGTTTTCGACTTTTGGTAGATTACCAACGCGAGCATCGCCTGCAAAACGAACAAGAAAAAGTGCGTTTGCAGTCTGAATTGTCATTTTTGCGTTCGCAGATTAGCCCGCATTTTATGTTTAATCTCATGAACAGTTTGGCGGCTTTGGCCCGCAAAAAATCGGATTTGCTCGAACCCATGATTGTAAAAATGTCGGACTTGCTGCGCTATATGCTCTACGATTCGGACGAAACCAAAGTGCCCATTGACAAAGAAATAAACTACCTCAATAGTTACGTTGATTTGCAAAAAATGCGATTTGGAAACTACGTAACGGTAAATATGCACGTGGCGGTATTAAACCACAATATTGCGTTAGAACCCATGCTGTTGATTCCGTTCGTAGAAAACGCTTTTAAGCACGGAACGGGCTATATACGCGAGCCGTTTATCGAAATCAAGTTGTCGTCGGAGGCCAATAAGCTGCATTTTGTGGTAAAAAACCGCTTCAATACCGACACAAAAGAAACCAAAGACGGCAATTCGGGCATTGGTTTGGCCAACGTACGCCGCCGCTTGGAGTTGATTTATCCCAACAATCACCAACTACAAGTGCGAACTGAGCAAGATTTGTTTGTTACTGAACTCTGTATTGATTTAAAATAACGCCTTATGAAACGGTCTTTTCTATCTATTTTCTTACTACTTTTTGTTGTATCAGCCGCCGTGGTTGGCCAAAATAAACCTTTTAAGCAACGCCCGCAGGCCGTAGCCGAGATCCCCCACGAAACGTTGGCAATTGGGGCAAAAGCCCCCAATTTTAAACTCCCTGCCGCCGACGGCAAGTGGTATTCTTTGAAAGATTTTGCCCAAGCAAAAGCGCTTGTTGTGGTTTTTTCGTGCAATCATTGCCCCACTGCCCAAGCCTACGAAGACCGCCTCGTTGCCCTTACCAACGACTACAAAGCCAAAGGCGTGGCCGTGGTGGCTATTTCGCCCAACAGCCCCGTTTCGTTGCTGCTCGAAGAATGTGGCTACACCGACCTCAACGACGATTTTGAGGCCATGAAAGTGCGGGTAAAAGACAAAAAATACAATTTTCCGTATTTATATGACGGCGACACGCACGCGGTTTCGGTAAAATATGGCCCCACCACCACGCCCCACGTGTTTGTTTTTGACAACAAACAAACGCTCCAATATCAGGGTCGAATTGATGCTTCCGAAAAGCCCAACACCGCCAATGCCGAAGATTTGCGGGCTGCCTTAGATGCCATTTTGGCGGGCAAAACGCCCAATCCACAAATTACGAAGGTGTTTGGGTGCAGTACCAAATGGGCCTGGAAAGACGAATGGAAAGATAAAATTCAAAAAGATTGGGACGCAAAACCAATTGCGGTACAAGAAATAGACGAAACTGGCATCAAAAAACTGCTGGCCAACCCAACAAAAAAACTGCTGCTTGTCAATGTGTGGGCTACTTGGTGCGGGCCCTGCGTTATCGAATATCCCGAATTTATTCAGATGCAGCGAATGTACGGCGAGCGCGACTTTGAGTTTGTGTCTATCAGTGCCGACCAACTAAAAAACAAAGAGAAAGCCCTCAATTTGCTGAAAAAGAAAAGCTCGGCGGTGCAGAATTATATTTTTAGTGGCAAAGATTCGTACACCCTCATTGAAGCCATTGACCCCGCCTGGAACGGCGCGTTGCCCTACACCCTGCTCATTGAACCCAACGGCAAAGTAATTTACAAAACCCAGGGCAGCATCAAGCCGCTTACGCTTCGCAAACTCATTGTAGAACATCCTTTGATTGGTCGCTATTTTTGAGTTTCCAGTTTTTTTGATAATCACAAAAAAGCCAGTTCAAGTGTTAATTTGGTAAAAAGTTACAGATTAAGCTAATCTTTGATAAAATTCAAGATTACAGTTAACCTAAAGTTGGGAAAATAATGAAATCCATAAGCTCTTCTTTTGATCGCGGAGTCGCCCGTGCGGCTTAATTTTGTTATTGATTCCTTCAATAATTCCTGTCGTAATTCTGTCTATAAAATGGTTCAAAATATGCTCCTTCCAACGAGTTAATAATGCTGAAAAATTTATGTTAGATTCAGTTATTTTTTGTTGCCATTCAGCTATTTAGCGGGATAGAATCCTTCTTGATCTTGCCCCATTTTTACCACGTGCTCAACTGTTTTGGCAATAATGATGCCAATGCTTTAATGAGTTTTCAACCCCAAAAAAGCATTTTATTTGCCTTGATAAGTAGCTTTTCGCTTTTGTAAAAACGCCATAATTCCTTCGGCAGCGTCGCTGGTTTGGCTCAATACATCTTGATTTTCTGCTTCCATTTCCAGCATTTTGGCCAAATCAGATTCCACGGCTTGGTTCAGCACTTGCTTCATGGCTCCGATGGCTTTGGTGGGGGCGTTTTTGTAATACGCTACGGTTTTTGAGACGGCTTCGTCCAGCAGTTCGTCGGCCACACACTGCCCAACGAGGCCCCACTGCGCGGCTTCGGGTGCGTAAATGCGGCGGCCTGTGCTGGTAAGTTCAAAAGCCCGCTGCATACCCACGAGCCGTGGCAAAAAAAACGTCGAGCCTGCGTCGGGCATCAGGCCAATATTGACAAAAATTTGGCACAAATAAGCCGACTCGGCCGCAATAATCACGTCGCAGGCCAGGGCCAGCGAGCAGCCCGCCCCTGCCGCCAAGCCGTTGAGGCGGCACACCACAGGTTTTGGGGTATTTCTGATGGCCAATATCATGGGGTTGTAGTTGCGGCGCAGCGACTCGCCCAAGCTGAGGCCCGCTTCCATGCCCGCTTTCAAATCTGCCCCCGAACAAAAAGCCTTGTTACCCGTGCCAGTTAGCACCACCACCCGCACGCTGTGGTCGGCTTCGGCGGCTTTAATGGCCGCCGTGATGTCTTTGATTAAACCTGGACTGAGGGCATTATAAACCTGTGGCCGATTGAGCGTAATCGTGGCCACACTTTCGGATAGTTCGTAGGTGATGTTTTCGTACATGAATTTGGTTGGGTTTCTTAGAATAGTTATTGACTAAGTAGTTGCGCCTATTTAATTGGTGGCACGACTATTACTTAAGACGCTTTTATTGAGCGTATTCAATCAGTCGTGCCACCAATAATCATACCGCACGGGCGGCCCCGCGTCGCAGCGGCGAACCGCACGGGCGGCCCCGCGCCTCATTTTACGCAACTACTTATTGAGGTAAAGTAACCAAATATTTTTATAAATGCCCAAATTTGACTCAATATTTATTCAAATTTCCTATTAAAACCTCGCCCTAAATTCCGATGGAGATGGACTTCAAATTGGAGTTTATTCCCTTTTGGTTGCTATTTCACAAATTTGTATAGGTGCTACGACGGCCTTAGAAAGATTTAAACCATTGGTTATCAGTTGATTATTGATTTTAAAATAGTCAAAACTATCACCCGAAAAGGAATAATTAAACGACATTGAATTTAAAAGCGCAATTGTTTTCATGTATAAAAACACCCGATAGCCGTTTTTTATAACCCCATCTGTTTTACTTTTGTGCAAAAATTAGAACTAATGAATAAAAAATTGGTTGAAACGCTTTTTGGGTTTGGCGCGTTGGGGTGCTTGGTGCTGTGGGTACTCGAAATTCAACGCGTACCCTTCAAAGACAGCTATTGGTTGGTGATGGGCTTTGTGGCTTGCGTGCTTATTTTTCAGTATTTGCGCTACAAAAACAACGAAGAAGCCGCCGCCAATGAACCACCCAAAACACCTGCCCCCAAAGCCATAAAGCCCACTTTGCCCAAGAAAAAGCGGAAATAGTGCATCTGGCTCACCTTGTGATGCTTCAAAAAGTTAGTTTTCACCCTCCGAACGGGCAGTGAAGAGTTTTTTGAGCCAACTTTGCTTTTCGGTGATAGCTTCTTGCTGGTCAGTTTCGGTCAATGAAAAATTGCCTAACGGCGTTAAATCGGGCTGGCCAGCGTCCACCCAGCACGTAAACCAAAAGTCGCCAATCATTTTGGCAGAAGCCCTAAACTGACGCTCTACCTGCTGCGATAGCATTTGGTGATAACGCGCCGAAAATTCTCGTGAATAGGTTTTGATAACGATGCCGTTTCGGTCTTCCAAGGCATATTTTTGGTTGGCAGGCAAGCGGCTCGAAAGTTCTCGTTCAAAGCGCAGCACACTGTCGAGCGCGGCGTTGGCCTGCTGAACGGCCTGCCACGCTCGCTTCGCCACTTTGGATTCGTAAGTGGCGGCACCCACAAAGCCATCGTAATTGTCGGCAAATAGCTCAGGCAGCCGCGACTCCCAAAATGCGTGAATACCTTCTTGGCCAGTTAGTTGGCCGTTGTAGTTGTGCGTGGTATGCAGCGGCACGTTGGCATCGGCAATGTAGTGGCCCAAGTCGGCCGACAGCCGCAAGATACGCCGAGGGTCGCGTTGCCGAAAAGCCTCCGTTAGCCTTGATTTATACTGTTGAATGGCCCAAGGCACCACGCCGTTGAGGGCCAAGGTGTCTTCGCCATATTTTTGTACTGCTTCTTGCCAGTAGAGCGGCAGTTTGTAGGCCGCGCTGTCGCCGTAAGCCTCCAAATCTATGTAATGACGGGCGGCTTCGCCTGCCACGGCATAGCGTCGTTTGTCAGGATTGACGGCGTTTTCGGTAATATAGTCAGCGTGTTTTTTGAAGAAAATGAGCATTTCGGGCGGCAGCGTAAAAATAGCCAACCGATTGATGCGCTGGTGCGCCCAAAAACCCCATTTAGGTTTGCCAATTGTACCATTTACGGGCGTAATCGGAGAAATTACCCCAACAATCAGTAAAAAAAGGAAGACGAATGGCCTTTTTTTGCCCCATAAGATGGCTTTCCAACCAAATTTAATTTGGTTTTGAATCATTCTGATTTTTTGTGAAATTATCATAATTTACTTCAAATAAAAGGCCCAGTTTTTGTTTTTTATGCAAAAAGTCGTAAAAATACGGCATCCTTCATAACCATTAAAAAGTAGTTGACACTTTGACTTGTAAACAATTGAATGTCAATGATTTAAAATGCCTATTTTTTATTTCCGTGAAGGA
>REAB01000029.1 GCA_004293645.1 Cytophagia bacterium
TATCAGACAGCGTTTCCATCAAAGTTCGTTTTGTTTTTAAAATACAAAAATACGATTTTAGGAAGCATTATTTCTTTTTTATAAGAAAACCGTGATTGGAAAAGCACAACGCTTATATTATTGATAAATCTTGATGCTTAAAAAGTTGAACACGTTCGACCCAATGCCCGCGCCATCGGAGCATACATGGCGTTGCGTCGCACGGGCAATCTCGTGCGACGCAAAAAAGCAGCTTTCTACAAAAAAATAAGTACAAAAACGGGTAACGTGTCTTTTGTTATAAACGAAGATATTTATCAACCAATGCTTACTTTTATTTTACTCCAAGCCGCCGACTGGGCTACTTTTCTGGGTCGTTTTCACCCCGTTTTGGTTCATTTGCCCATTGGTTTTTTGCTACTGGCTGGCTTGCTCGAAATCGGGCGTTTGTTGGGCAAAGTAGATGCCAAATCTTCCACCGTTTCTTTTATTTTGTTTTGGTCGGCGGTGGGTGCTACGTTTGCCTGCGGCGCGGGCTATTTGCTGTCGCTGGGCGGCGGCTACGAAGCCGAGTTGCTCGAAAAGCATAAATGGCAGGGTATCTGGGTGGCCGTGGCTGCTTGGGTGGCTTGGGTAGCCAAATCCGATTTGTTTACCGATAAAATTCCGTTTGGGAGTTTGTTGTACGTACCCGCGCTCGCAATTGGCGGATTGTATATGATGCTGGCTGGCCACAACGGCGGCTCGCTCACCCACGGCGAAGACTACCTCACCCAAGCCACCCCCGAACCCATTCGCGGCTGGGTAGGGCTGCCTCCGCAAGAAAGCATTGCCAAAATAGAACCCATCAAAGACATCAATCAGGCCATGGTGTATCAGCAAGTGGTACAGCCTATTCTGAAACAAAGTTGCGTGCAGTGCCACAATGCAAGCAAAATGAAAGGCGAACTGCGCATGGACGAGGTGGAGTTGTTCAAAAAAGGCGGCGAAAATGGGCCCATTTTTATAGCCGGCAAAAGTGCCGATAGCGAAATGCTCAAACGCTGCCTGTTACCGCTCGAAGACGAACACCACATGCCGCCCAAAGGCAAAACGCAGTTGTCGGAAGCGCAGATTGGCCTGCTTACTTGGTGGATAGACCAAGGCGCACCTTTCGATAAAAAGGTAGCCGAGCTGAAAGTGTCTGATGCCATTCAACCTGCTTTGGCGGCCTTGGCGGTGGGCGGTGCAGCAGTAGCCACAGCAGGGCCTACCGAGTCGGCGGTACTCAAACTGAAAGTAGCCGCACCCGACGCGCAGGCCGTAGCAGCTCTCAAAAAAGCCAGTTTGTTGGCCATGCCGCTGGCCACCGAGCAGCCCAATTTATTAGAAATAAGTGCCATTAATGCCCCCAACTTTGCCGATGCCCAGGCAGCTTTGCTGGCTCCATTGGCCCAAAACATAGTGTGGCTCAAACTGGGCGACACCAAAATTACCGACCAAACGCTGCTTGAAATTGCCAAACTCAAAAACCTCCAAAAACTGCACTTAGAAAATACCGCCGTGAGCGACGCTGGCCTCAAAAATTTAAAAAACTTGCCTTATTTAGAATACATCAACTTGGTAGGCACGGGCATTACCGACGCAGGTTTGAAAGAATTGGCAACTTGTAAAACCCTAAAACAAGTCTATTTGTGGCAATCGAAAGCCACCGAAGCGGGTGTAGCCGCACTTAAACAAGCATTGCCAGGCGTAGAAGTGGTGCTGGGCACAACCGAAGCCCAAATTGCTGAATTTATAAAAGTAGGTGAAACCGCCCCCAAACCTGCGGAAGCGAAAAAATAGGAAAATACTTAATTTCCCCACGTAGCCCCTAATATTGCGCCTGATTTAATGACTTTTTTTACGTTCTTCATGGACAAATATCTCTGGTTTTTATGCCTCTATTTGTAAGGTTCATAATCTGATAATTTACAAAAATGGATAGAAGGAAATTTGATTTTTTTCAATGCGTGATAATGCCTATCATTCGTGATTATTATGTCAGCGTTTGAAGCTACATACACATCTACAAATTTATCATCATCTGGATCTTGCTCAATGAGTAGCCAATTAAACGAAATTGGGTTTATTTTGATGATGTTGGGAAGATTTATCAAAACTTTGAGAATCATTTCGGCATATTCGGCAGAATAAAATTTGGCTAATTGCGCTTCATATTCTAATAAAATTTCGGTAGATACTGCTAATTCAACATCACCCGTCAAAATTTTGTCGTAAATCCATCTAAAAGAAGATTGCTTTGGAACACAAACCAATAAACAATTGGTATCAAGAATGATTCTTTGCTTCATTTATTGAAATCTTTTTCTAAGATTTCAAGCATTTTGGCTTCATCGTAGCCTTTTTCTTGCCAGATAGTTTCCATGAGTTTATCCGCTTTTTGGGCGTAAAAACGGGCTATGAGCTGTTGTAGCTCCTGGGTTTCCTGCTCATTTATTGGTCTTTCACTAAAAAACCGTAACAAGTGGACCTGAATAGGACTCAATTTTTGTGCGACAGTTGCCATAATGTTAACTATTTTTAATTCACAAATGTACAAAAATCCATGTGGAAGCAAAAAAGTACTCAAAGACCGTTTATCTCATTTTAGATTCGCCCAATTGCATTAGATTTTAACCCCATTTCTGCTTTTGTATATTGCGATAAAACATTGAATTTCAAACCCGCACATGAATACAAAGCACGTCTTTTTGGGAATTAGCACAGCGGCTACTTGCTTGGCTCTTGGCTGGGGATTTAACGCTTGTCAATCGGTGAGTTTGCCCACCGACGTGGCCGAGGCGGCTGCAAACTTGCCCGAAAAAATAGACTACAATCTGCACATCAAGCCCATTCTTTCCGACCGCTGTTTTGCGTGCCATGGCCCCGACCAAAATAAACAAAAAGCAGGTTTACGCCTTGATATGGCCGATATGGCCTACGACCACACCTGCGAAAACGGCATGAAGGCCATTGTGCCAAACAACGCCAGTCAAAGCGATTTGGTAAAACGGATTCTATCGATAGACCCCAACTATGTGATGCCCGAACTTCAAACGCACCTCACGCTCTCGGCCCAAGAAAAAGCTCTTTTGGTGCGCTGGATTGAACAAGGTGCTGAGTATAAGCCGCATTGGTCGTTGCTAAAGCCTAAACGCGCAGCCTTGCCCGATGTCAAAAACAAGGCTTGGGTCAAGAATGAAATTGACTATTTTGTTCTCAACAAATTGGAAGTAGCAACGCCAAGCCTGGCGTTGATGCCCCAGGCCGAAGCCAACAAAACCACGCTACTCCGTCGCGTTTCTTTCGACTTAACAGGCTTACCACCTACCCCCGCCGAAATAACCCAGTTTTTGGCCGACCGCTCAGCCAACGCTTACGAAAAAGTTGTAAACCGACTGCTTTCTTCGCCGCATTATGGCGAACACCAAGCCGTGGCGTGGCTCGATTTGGCGCGTTATGCCGATACCCACGGCTATCAGTTGGACGTGATGCGCACCGCTTGGCCTTACCGCGACTGGGTTATTTCGGCCTTCAATCGCAACCTTTCTTTCGACCGTTTTGTAACGTGGCAATTGGCAGGCGACCTATTGCCAAAACCACAACGCGAACAGCTCATTGCTACGGCTTTTAACCGAATGCACCCGCAAAACCAAGAAGGGGGAATCGTAGCCGAAGAATACCTGGCCGAGTACGCCGCCGACCGCGTGAATACTTTTGGAAAGGCATTTTTGGGCCTAACCGTTGAGTGCGCCCGCTGCCACGACCACAAATACGACCCCATTAGCCAAAAAGATTACTACCAATTGTTTGCTTTTTTCAACAATGTCAATGAAGCAGGTCAAGTACCTTTTTACGGTGAATCCAGCCCCACGCTCGTACTGACAACCCCCCAAACGGAACAGAAACTGAAAGCCATTCGGGCAAAAATCGAACAATTGCACGCCCCGATGTCTAATCGGGACGGCTCTGGGCGGCCCCGTCCGACGCAAAAAACACCAATAAGCAACAGTCTAATCGGCTCTTATTCTTTTGATGAACCCCACCGCAGCCAATTTAAAAACACCGCCAACCCCAAAAAGCCAGCGGGTATTTTTGGCGACAACGAACGATTGCCCGAAATTATACCGGGCAAATTTGGCAAAGCCCGCGCCGTTAATGGCGACGGAAACATCAGTTTGGGAGCAGATTTTGGCTATTTTGAACGACACGAACCCTTTTCGATAAGCCTGTGGGTCAATTTTCAGAAAGCGGGTTTGCGCGGCCCCGTTTTCTCACGAACCAACGGCCTCGACAACGGCGAGCGCGGCTACGAGTGCGTGATGAGTACAGACGGTACGTTGAGCTTTCACCTCAATCACAATTACCCCGCCAGCGCCATTGACCTCCAAACAATTCAGAAAATGCCCATCAAGCAGTGGGTGCATTTGGTGTTTAGCTACGACGGCTCGGGAACGGCAGCGGGGGCGCATATTTACGTAAATGGCAAAAAAGCAGCCGTGCGCGTCCATGCCGACAACCTCAAAAAGAGCATGATTTACGGCCAAAACCGTGGCAATGGCTTTGGCTTGATGTTGCCTTTTATTGTGGGGGGCAAATTCCGAGATTCGATGGCCGATTTCTGGATTGACGAACTCAACGTATTCAACCAAAACCTGACCGACGACGAAGTAGGACAACTGGCACTTGGCAAGAAAATAGACAAAAAAATAAGTCCTGCTGACTGGCAATTAAACCAACAAATAGCCCAACTACGCGCCCAAGAAACGGCTTTGTACGATGCCACCGACGAGGTGATGGTTATGAACGAACGCCGCCACCCCAACGCCACGCACATTTTGAAACGCGGCGTGTACGATGCCCCCGCCGAACGCGTCGAAGCCAACACACCCACGCAGTTGCCATCTTTTCAAAATTATCCCAAAAACCGCTTAGGTTTGGCGCAGTGGCTGCTCAATAAAGACAATCCGCTCTTTGCGCGGGTGGTGGTCAATCGGTACTGGCAGCAATTTTTTGGGCGGGGTTTGGTAGCTTCTGCCGACGATTTTGGCAACCAGGGAAACCTCCCTTCACACCCCGAATTGCTCGATTGGTTGGCGGTGGGTTTTAGCGAAACGTGGAACGTAAAAGCGTTGCAAAAGAAAATAGTAATGTCGGCTACGTATCGGCAGGCAAGCACGCAAAGTCCCAAGATCTTAGAAATAGACCCCGAAAACGTTTGGTTGGCACGGGGAGCAAGTTATCGCTTCTCTGCCGAGCAAGTGCGCGATAATGTACTGGTAGCCAGCGGGTTGTTGAATAAAAAAGTAGGAGGTGGTAGCGTTTTTCCTTACCAACCAGCGGGTGTTTGGGAAGCATTGGCGGCTTCTACTTCGTCGCCGCCGTATCCACAAAGCCACGGCGACAGCCTCTACCGCCGCAGTCTCTACACCATTTGGAAACGCACCGCGCCCAGTCCTTCGATGATTGTTTTTGACACCCCAGAGCGGCACGCTTGCATCATAAAACGCCAAAAAACCAGCACTCCGCTACAAGCTTTGATTACCCTCAACGACCCGCAATACGTGGAAGCCGCGCGGGTATTGGCGCAAAGCGCATGGAGGTCGGTGGTCAATGGTCAGGGGGCAATGGTTAATGGTCAAGGGTCAATGGTCAGGGGGCAAGGGTTATCACGAATGACCAATGCCCAACACCCAATGACCAATGCCCAGTTGCCAATGACCTTTACTCAGATTTTTATGGCGTTGATTTCGCGCGCGCCGCGCCCCACCGAACTCAAACTCGTGCAGCAACTGTACGCTGAAGAATTGGCGCGTTTTAAGCAAAATCCCGAGCAGGCGACGGCGCTGCTGCGCGTAGGAGAATTTCCAGCTGACAATAGCTTGAATAACAGTCAGTTGGCGGCACTAACGGTGGTATGCAGCACTGTTATGAACCTCGACGAAGCCCTCATCAAACGCTGAAAACAGTTAGTAATGATGCAATAATTGATTTTAACAAAGATACTGATACGATTCAATACATGAGTAGAATAGCAAATGATCTCAATGTTTTAGGTTGTACTGTTTTGGAACTTCGTTTTTACGATTATATTCAATTAAAAACTCTTTCCGAAATATTGGAATATTTTTCAAATCACCGAATTAGGATGATAAATTTGATATTAAAGTACGATGCAAACTTACTTCTTTCCATTAGTGACCTTTGTTTTAGATATCAAAGAGTAAATTTTGTGTTAGTGTAAATTATAGACTGGTAATATAGGAGATTTATTAATTTTGAGGAAATATATTAACCCTCAATAAAATGGCACAGATAGAAATAATTATCCG